>NZ_SOGZ01000002.1:0-135932 GCF_004403145.1 Cryobacterium sp. TMT1-62
CGAGGGCGGCGACGAGCGCGTCGCGAGGTCCGGTATCCGGCACCGGGCGCGGCCGGGCGCGCTGTTCGTCGCGCGCGGTGCGGGCCATCTCGCTCGCGGCCTCGAGGGCGGCGACGGCCTCGGCCTGCAGCAGGAGGGCGGCGGAGAGCCGACTCAGTTCGGCGGTGGCCGCCTCGAGCTGCACGGTGGCCCGGTTGGTCTTCTCGGCCTGCACGGTCGTGCGGGACTCGAACGCCCGCACCCGGGCGGTGGCCGCCTGGGCCTGGGTCTTGCGGGCGGACAGCACGACGCGGACCTCGGCGAGGTCGGCGACGACCTGCTCGAGCCGGGTGCGCACCGCAGCGAGCGAGTCGGCGGCCGCATCGCGGTCGGCGATGAGCTCGAGGCGGCTGCGCCGGGCCCCGGAACCACCGCACAGCACGGTGTCGCTGAATACGTCTCCGGCCCGGGTGATGACGGTGATCGGGAGGGCTGCGCGCCCGGCGGTCGCCACGCCAACGGTCGCCACGCCAACGGTCTCCACGCCAACGGTCTCCACGCCAACGGTCTCCACTTCCTCGGATCGGGGTCCGAATCGGTCTACGGCGGCTCGGGCGGCGTCGAGGTCATCGGCGATCGCCGTACGCCGGAGCAGGCCGAGCACCCCGGGTGGCGCGTCGATCACCGATTCGGCCCAGAGCAGCCCGGGCTGCACGGTGAGGTCTGGCCGGGTGTCGGGTGCGAGGACATCCGTCGTGCCGGTACCCGACGTGCCAATACCTGACATGCCGGTATCCGCCGTGCCGTCACCGGGCGCGTCGGCGTCGATCGTGCCGGCCGTCGCATCGCCGGTCGCGTCTGCGGGCGGGGCGTCGGCCCTGGCGTCTTTGTCGATCGTGCCGGCCACGATAAGTTCGACCCGGCCGAGATCGTCGGCACGGGCGCGCACGATGGCGTCGACGGCCGCGCTCCAGGTGTCGGCGAGCACGGCGTCGGCGAGGGAGCCGAGGGCGGCGGCGATGGCGGCCTCGTAGCCGGGCCGCACGCGCACATGCTCGGCCACCAGACCACGGATGCCCGCCGGGGCCGCAGCGAGCAGGGCCGCCGAGCCGTCCTTATGGTCCAGGGCGAGGGACAGTGCCCCCGCGCGGGCGGCGAGGGCGTCCCGTTCGCGTTCGCCGAGGTGCAGTTCGTCGCGCAGGCGTTCGACCTCGACCTCCGCCTGGGCGACGGCAGACCGGGCCGCGGCGGCAGCCTCGGCCGGGTGGATCTCGCCGGCGTCGACGGCGGCCGCGTCGAGCGCCGCGGCGTCCGCGGCGAGTCCGGCGAGGTGTGCCTCAGCCGTGTCGACCCGGCCACGGGCGGCATTGAAGGCGTTCTGCTGCCGCAGCACTTCGCCGCGCACGGAGGCCAGGCGGCCCGCGGCGGTCTCGGCCTGCCCGGTCAGCTGGGAGAGGTGGAGGTCGTGCCGGGAGACCAGCACGGCCTGGGCGGCGATCTGTTCGTCGAGCGCGTCGAGCCGGCCCCGGGCCTCCTCGGTGGCCGCGCGGGCGGCAGCCCAGGTGGAGTCGGCCACGTCGATGCGGCTACGCAGCGCGTCGATCTCGGCGGCGGCATCCGTCAGCATCGCCGTGGTCACGCTGGGGCCGGCGTCCACGGACTCGGCCTGCGAGCCGAGCAGGCCCAGCCGCTGGTTGGCGAGGGTGTAGAGGCCGCGCAGGCGCTCCTGCACGGATTCCAGGCCGAAGTTCGTGCGCCGGGCCCGGTCGACGGCGTCGCCGATCTGCTCTTGCTCGAGTCGGCGCAGGCGCCGCTGCCGGGTCTCGAGCTGTTCGGTCAGCACGAGTCGTTCGGCGTGCCGCTCGCTCTCGGTGCGGCCGTGCGCGTCGAGCGCGATACGCAGCGTGACCACGTCGTCGGCGAGGAGCCGGGCCCGGGCGTCGCGGGCGACGGCGGCGATGATCTGCGCCTCGCGGGCGATGTCGGCCTGGCGCCCGAGCGGTTTGAGCTGCCGACGGATCTCCCCGGCAAGGTCGCTGAGCCGGGTGAGGTTGGCCTGCATGCCGTCGAGCTTGCGGAGGGTCTTCTCCTTGCGCCGACGGTGCTTGAGAATGCCGGCGGCCTCCTCGATGAACCCGCGGCGCTCCTCGGGGCTGGCGCGCAGCACGGCGTCGAGCTGCCCCTGCCCCACGATCACGTGCATCTCCCGGCCGAGGCCGGAGTCGCTGAGCAACTCCTGCACGTCGAGCAGGCGGCAGGTGCGCCCGTTGATCGCATACTCACTCGCGCCGTTGCGAAAGAGGGTCCGGGAGATGGTGACCTCGGTGTAGTCGATCGGTAGCGCGCCATCCGTGTTGTCGATGGTCAGCGTCACGGCCGCCCGGCCGAGCGGGCCCTTGGTGGACGTGCCGGCGAAAATGACGTCTTCCATCTTGCCGCCGCGAAGGGTCTTCGCGCCCTGCTCGCCCATCACCCAGGCGAGTGCGTCGACGACGTTGGACTTGCCCGAGCCGTTGGGCCCGACCACGCAGGTGACGCCGGGTTCGAAGGCGAACGTGGTGGGGTGGGCGAAGGATTTGAAGCCTTTGAGCGTGAGGCTTTTCAGATACATGGTTTCGCCCCCTTTCGTCGCTGACTCGGGTCGCGGCTGCCCGGCGCGCCGCCCCCAGTAACGGTACCGGACACAGCCGCCACCGCCCGGTAGGCGCGGTCCCTGGCGGTAGGCGCGGTCCCTGACGAATTCAACGGAGATTTTGCCGATTTGGAGCGGAAACGGATGTCTCGGGCCGGGTTTGAGCAAAATCTCCGTCGAATTGGTTCGGAGCTGGGGCCGAACCCGCGTGGCAGGGGCGGCGCTACGCTGGCCGATCATGGGGACCTTCACCTTCGAGATCGACGAACTCGCCATCCCCCCCGCGCCGCAGGCTCCCGGCTGGGGCGATTTCGAGGCGGCAAACGGGGTGCGCAACACGGTCGAGGCGGAGGCGTATGGCACCACCGACCTGGAGCTGACCGCCGAAGAGCTCCTGCCGGACTGGCTCAAGCAGGCGTGGGAGCCCAAGCGCCTCCTCGTGGCCCGGTCCAAGGGACGCCTTGTCGGGCGCGGTCACTACGAGACCCTTCCGGAGGGTTCCGCCGAGCACGCGTGGTTGGCCGTGGAAGTGCTTCCCGAGTACCGACGGCGAGGCATCGGCTCAGCCCTCACTGCCCGGCTCGAGGCGATCGCACCCCGCCGGAATGGTTGCCCGATCTGGCGGTGCTCTACACGCGCATGAGCACGGATGCCCCGAGCGCCGGCCTTGCCGAACCGGAGCAGCTCTAGACGCCCGAGCGCGTCATGCAGGAGGAGCAGAAGGCTGCCGCCGGCAGGCGCACGGCGTTGACCTCGGCGGTGCTGCATGGCCCGAGCGGCCACCTCGTGGGATTCACCGAGCTGGAGGTGCCGGCGGAGTCCCGCCGCGCGGTCAGCCAGGAGGACACTCTGGTGCTGCGCGAGCACCGCGGCCGCCGGTTGGGGATGCTGCTGAAGACGGCGAACCTCGAGCTGCTCGCGGCGGAGCGCCCCGGGCATCCGTCGGTGATGACCTATAACGCTGAGGAGAGCCGGCACATGCTCACGGTCAACGAGGCCATCGGCTTCGTGCCGCTTGGTTACGAGGGAGCCTGGCGCCGCGACGCCCTCTAACCCGGCTCTCCGGCCCTCGAGCCTGCCGAGCCCTGAATTTCCGAACCCTGAGTCCCAGAGCCAAAGACCCAGATCCCGAGACCCGACAACCAAAAGCCCAAAGCCAAAGCCAAAGAACAAAAGACCGCAAAGCCAGCAAAAAGGGCAAAGCCGGCACACGTAGCAGAGGCGGCCAGCGCAGTCCGCCCCGGCTCAGTGGGACGCTCGCTTGCTCGGCAGCGCGATCAGGGTTTGGTCCGGGTCGACTTCGACCGATGGCCGGAGCCAGTAGTCGATTCCGGTGCGAATGATCGTCCAGTGCCGGTTATGCAGCAACAGGTGGTGCGGGTGGCAGAGCAATACCCCGTCGGCGAGGTCCGTGTAGCCGTTGTCTTTCAACCACTCAGTGATGTGGTGTGCTTCAGTCCAGGCGGGTGATCTGTCGCAATCCACCCACCGGCACCCGCCGCCGTGCACTCCCATGGCGGCGCGCTGTGCCTCGGTGAAGAGTCGTTCGTCACGGCCGACGTCGATGATCTGCCCGGTGTCGTCGAACTGGAAGCTTCGGGTTCCGGTGTCGCAGTGGAGCCGGTCGATCGTTTCCTGCGAGATCGGCTCGGGGTTGCCTTCGATCTGCCCGTGAGCGGCAGCTTCGCCCGCTTCCTCGGACTTCAGGGCTCCCGGCTGGCGCGGTTTGACGGCCTTTTCGGTCACGATGACCCGCACCGATGGGCGGCGACCGCCGAACACCCGGCCCTGATCGGCCTCGCCGGCGATCGTCAGCAGCTGCACGAGGGCATCGGCGGCGATCTGGTCCGTGGTGCGGGGGTCGTCCTGCATGCGTGTGGCCCACGCGGCTTTCGCCTTGTCGACGAAGCGCACCCCGCCGCGGCGAGGGCTGGTGATCGAGTCGAAGACGGAGAGCACGAACTCGCCGTCTTCGGTCGCGAAGAGGCCATTCAGACGCACCTTGCCGTTGCCGAGCCGGTAGACCTTCAGGAACCGGTCGTCGTGGGCCTGCTTCTCCCAGGCGGCAATGCCGGCCTCGTCGAGGCGGTCGCGCATGCGCCGCGCCAGCCTGAAGACCTGGTCAGTGTTCAGCGTCGACGCCTCGACGAGAAGCAGGGGTCAGGGCTTCGATGAGCTTGTCGGCGGTGACCGTCGCGTCGATCTGGCCGAGACCAAAACGGATCGACTCGGCCGCGTCGACGGAGAGAGCGTTACTGGGGACCGCGCGGGCGATCGGCGCTTGCCAGGGCAACTTCGCAACGAACTCCGCGACCTCGGCGGCATCAGCGTCCGGCGACTCCACGGCCGCCTCGACGCGCGCCTGCGCCGCCTCGGCACCGGCCATCATCGTGCCGACCGAGACCAGTTTGAACGCGTCGGTCTTGGTCGAGCCCGTCACCTTTTGGATCAGCGCCTCGGGCGAGAGGAATCCCTGCTGCGGGGCCAGACCTGAATGGCCGAGTTCGGGCCGGGACCGCCGGGCGATGGTCGCCGCCATCCACGCGGATCGCGTGTCGAGGAGGCGGCGGGCGGCCGCGATCTGCTTCTGACCGGCCAGCACCTCGGCGTCGGCGAGGTGCTCCTAGTCGGCGCAGGAGGAGTCCAGGCGGGCGACGGCATCCGTTGCCGCTCTGAGGTCATCTGCGGCGGTTGTCATGGTCCGCGGTTAGCAAAGATGGTGATTAAAGTTGAGAGTTATTCACTTGATATTCAAAAGAGTTTCGTATTTTTGTTCAACAGTCAGGCTTCTCGCGGGCAGCGAGCCTCAGCGCAGCCGTTGGCATCGCGGGCAGAGGTGTGAACTGCGGTTCATGAACTGCTGCCGCACGAGCAGTGTGCCGCAGCGGGGGCACGGTAGACCCTGCCGGCCGTACGTGTTGAGGCGGTGCGAAAAATATCCGGACTGACCATTCACGTTCACGTATTGCGCATCGAAACTGGTGCCGCCCTCGGCCAAGGCCCGGTTCAGGATGCTGCGGACCGCGCCGAGCAGCGCCCGCCCCTTCGCGGGCGACAGGGAGTCTGCCGGCTGCTCGTAGTGCACCCGGGCCTCAAAAAGGGCCTCGTCGGCGTAGATGTTCCCGATGCCGCTGATCAGGGTCTGGTCGAGCAGGGCGCGCTTGATCCCGGTCTTCTTGCGGGCCAGGGCAGCCAGGAAGAGCGGCGCCGAGAAGCCCGGATCCAGCGGGTCGCGCGCGATGTGCGCCACCTGCGACGGGATCAGCCCCGACCAGCCCAGGCCCGAACCGGCTAGTCCGTCCGCCCCGGTCGCGCCGCCTGCGAGCCCGGAGTACCCGGCCGTCAGCCCGTCGCGGGTGGGCTGCATCGAGTCCACGGCCATACTGCCGAAGATGCGCTGGTCGACGAAGTTGACCCACAGCTCGCCGTGTTCCGGGTGCTCGATCTGCAAACGGATGCGCAGGTGCCGGTCCGTGTCCGATCCGGGGCTGCGCAGCAGCACCTGACCACTCATTCCGAGGTGCACGACCAGGGCGCGCCCGGAATCCAGCGGCAGCCAGAGGAACTTACCCCGGCGGACGGTGGCGAGTACGCCCCGGCTCTGCAACAGGTCGGCAAAATGCCCGCTCGCGGAGTCATGGCGACGCAGGGATCGTGGCTCGAAGACCTCGACGCCGACGATCACGGCGCCGGTTACGGCCGGCGCCAGGCCGGCGCGAACGACCTCCACTTCAGGAAGTTCGGGCATGCGAGCCTTTCAGCGTCACGGCCTGACAGCAGCTCAGGGAGCGCTGAGGCGCGTCCAGGCGTCGAGTGCGGCGGCCATCTCGGCGTGCTTCTTGCTCGTGCCCTCGCCGACCGCACTGACGTCACCCACGGTGACGGTGGCGATGAAGATCTTGGAGTGATCGGGTCCGCTTTCCGCGATGGAATACACGGGAACCCCGGTGCCCAGGCGAGCCGCGGCTTCCTGCAGGCTCGTCTTGGGGTCCATGGATACTCCGAAGTGCCCTGGGTCACGGAGGAGCGGCTCGATCAGGCGCAGCACGAGCGCCGTCGCCGTCTCTCCGCCGGAGTCGAGGTAGACCGCTCCGATGAGCGCCTCGACGGTGTCGGCAAGGATCGACGACTTGTCACGCCCATTGGTGAGGATCTCGCCGCGGCCGAGGCGCACGTACGCACCCAAGCCGATGCCGCGCGCGATGCCCGCCAGGGCAACGCTCGACACCAGGCTGGCCCGGCGCTTGGCAAGGTCACCCTCGTCGAGCTGCGTGTACTCCCGATAGAGCATGACCGTCACGGCCTGCCCCAGAATCGAGTCGCCGAGAAATTCGAGGCGCTCATTATTGGGTATGCCGCCGTGCTCGTACGCGTACGAGCGGTGGGTGAGAGAGAGCTCAAGCAAGGCCGGGTCGATCTGCACGCCGAGAGTCGCCAGCAAGGACGAAACCTCGGGATCGACGCTCACGAGTGCCGGCTCAGCGAGTGCGCGCCGGGCAGATGCCGACCGAAAACACTGATGCCGCGTCTCAACGGAACGGGACCCTGAATCGGGACTCCCGGCATCCGTCGGCGCGGCATCAGGCGTTCGAGCACGACGAGACTAAACGTCGGCGACCTTGCGGCCCTTGTATTCCATGAACAGCGCCGTGCCGGCTGCGTCGGTGACGACCTTGGCGCGGTGCGGCAGGCTGTAGACAACTTTGCCGTTTTCCATGGTCTTGACCAGGGTGGGCGCTTCGGCCTTCCAGCAGGAACGACGTGAACGGGTGTTGGAGCGTGATTGCTTGCGCTTCGGGACTGCCATGACTACTTCTCTTCTCTATCCGTTTCAGCCTGGATGTCTTCATCCGTGCCGCTGCTTTCGGAAGCTTGGAATTCCATGAGCGCGGCCCACCGGGGATCGCGCTTTTCTTCGGGTAGGAACTCAGGGGCCTCGGCAAGCCGTTCGCCGGTCTCGGGGTCGAGACCTGGGCAATCCGGCCGGCAAACCGGCTGGAACGGCAGTGACAACACCACCGCATCCCTGATCAGAGGTTCAAGATCCACGTGGTCATCTTGAACTTCACTTTCATAAGCTTCGTCTAGAGAGTACGCGAAAAGCTCGTGAAACTCGACTTGGACCGGCAATTCGACGTCGATGAGGCATCTGCCGCACTCTCCGGCGGCGATTCCGGACACCTGGGCCGACACGAGGATGCCCTCGTGCAGGGTTTCGAGGCGCAGGTTCGCGATCACGGTAGAGCCGGCCTTCACGGCGACCAGGCTCTCGCCGAGGTCTCCCGGCACGACGATTTCGAGGTGTCGTTCGTGCATGGTGCCCGGGCGGTTGATCAGGTCGCGCACATCGACCTTGTACGGGGTCTTCTTGAATCTACTCACGAGGGAAGATTCTACGCGTTCACGGCTGGGCGTCCGATTCGTCGCTCGCCGGGGCGCCAGAGCGATGCCGGCAGCAGCGTCGCCCGCACCCGCAGGCGCCGGCCCGACACCGAATGGATGCCCCGGAGCACCACGTCGAGGTCGGCCACGCGTTCCGCCGCCCGCGCGGACTGCGCGTCGTCACCCGGTCGCCCGTAGTGGCTGCGCTCCGCTCCCACGAGGAGCCGGTCGAGGGCCTCGGCCGCGGCTCCCCCGCCCGGACCGGCGCCCTCCGTAACGCTCTCGGTACCGCCTACCGAGCCGATGAGAACCCGGAGCCGCGCGGCGAGCTCGCGCGGCGTCTCGGTCTCCCGCACGAAGACGCCATGGTCCACCGCCGTGTCGCTGACCTCACGCCACGCCTCCACGGCCCCGCTCTGCCCCGACAGGAGGCCCCGGCGCCGCAGCATCCGCCGGGTCACCCGGATGAGGGCCGGCAGAAGGAGCAGCGCGAACGTCCCGAGGACGAGCAGGCCGAGACGGATGATGCCGCCGCGCGAGTGCGCGGGCGAAGAAGCGTCGGCCTGGGCATCAGCGGCGTTCTGGCCGCCGAGGTCCTCGGGGCGCGGCGCGTCCGACGGGCCGGCCTGACCGGAATCAGTCAGCGGCACGGTGACGGCATTGTCCTGCGTGTACGCAGGCACGGCGCCGCGGCCGGGCGTGGGCTCGAAGGGCACCCAGCCGACGCCCTCGAAGTAGATCTCCGTCCACGCGTGAAGGTCGTGGGTGTCGACGCTGTACCGGCCGACCCCGGCGACGGAACCCGACGCGGACAGCGACCCGGGCTGGTAGCCGATCGCGATCCGGGACGGGATGCCGATCGAGCGGGCCATAGCCGCCATCGCCGAGGAGAAGTGCACGCAGTACCCGGTCTTCACCTCGAGGAAGGTGCTGACGACGTCAATGCCGCCACCGTCATAGCCGGCCTCGACGGGAGCCTCGGTGTCGTAAGCGAAGTCGCTGCCGCGCAGGTAGTCCTGCAGGGCCCGCGCGGCCTCGTACGCGCTCGTGGTGCCGGCGGTGACCTCACGCGCGGTGTCGCCGATCAGGGCCGGAGTCTCGGCTGGCAGCCTCAGGCTGCGCCGGATCTCCGCCGGATACGCACCCTCGGCTTCCCGCAACTGCTCCGCCGTCGGCTCCAACGTGAGCGCGGTGACGGTGTACTCCTGGCCGCGGGTCGTGTCGCCGGGGCTCGTGATGGACCCGGTCGCCTCGTTCCAGTACCAGGCGCCGAGCAGGCCGGTCACCGAGCGGGGCGGCGCAGGGGTAGGCAGCCACCGGGCGGCCAGGTTGTCGATGCCGATGGTCGTGATCGTCTCGCTCGTCTTGATATCGGGTGAGAACCCTGGCGGCAGGTCGATGTCGTCGACGGCGTTCGCGCGGCTCCTGGGCGCCTCCCCGGCGGTCCAGTTGCGGCCCGAGAATTCATCGAGTGTCAGCAGCCGAAGGTAGGGCGGCCGAGTCGCCGTGGTGCGGAAGTGCAGCACCGGTTCGGCGTCCGGCCGGCGCAGGTCCTGACCGAGGTTGATCATGGGGCTGACACCGTTGGCGAACAGCAGGCTGCTGCCCGGGCGCGCGCGCGTGAGGCTGCCCCCAGGCAAGACGGGCGTGGCGACGCTGACCACGATTGCCGCCACTATCGCGACGCTGCCCACGACGACCGCTCCCTTAGAGGAGCCGGGCACGTGGCGCCGCCCGGGCGCGACCGTGCCGGGCCCCGCTACGACCGGCGGGCCGGGCAGGCTGCCGGCTCGGCGCATCCGGATCTCGACATGGAGGAGCAGGAGGTAGGCGGCGGCCGTGAGCACGAGGGCCTCCAGGTTGGCCTCGTGGCCGAGGGCAAGCCCCGGCACGAGCAGCGGCACCAGCACGGGCAGTCCGGCGAGCGCGGGCACGCGCAGGATGACCGCGAGCGTGTCGATCAGGATCGCGATCACGCCGGCGCCGGCGCTGAGCAGGAACAGGATGCCGGCGGTCGCCTCGGCCGGCGTCGATTGCTGCTCGATGGAGACCACCCCGGAGAGCGCCAGATCGCGGAACCGGTCGATCGTCTCCCCGGTCGGGATCAGCCAGAGCCAGCCGCTTCCGGCGCCAAAGAGCAGCGTCAGGACCGCCACAAGAACCCCTAATCCAGCGAGCGACCCGAGGAAGACGGGCAGGCCGGCGCGGCGGAACCCGGCGGAACCGAGCAGGACGCCGGCGGCCGTGAACGTCATCAGCCACCACCAGCCCGTGCCCTCGAGCAGCGGCCCGAGGCCGGCGTCGGCCACGACCAACAGCAAGAGGAGTGCGAACGCGAGGGGCCACTCCGCCCGCTTGAGTCGGGCCGCGCGGGCGGAGGGGTCGCGCCAGGCGGTGCGAGTGCCCTGGTCGGGAGCGGCCTGGTCGGGAGCGACCCGGTCAGACGGCGTCATTCAGGGGCCTTCTCGCGCCGATAAAGTCCTCCCAGGCACGGGGGATGTCCGGGGTCTGGTGCACGGGGATGCAGCGCCAGCCGGCCTCGCGCAGCCGGCGCACGGCATCCGTTCGCACCGTGGGCAGCACGAAGGCCACCGCGGGGCGGCTCTGGGACACGAGGTCGGCGAGCTCGGCCAGATCCCGGTCGTCGACGGCGACGAGCACCGCGAAGGTCGGCAGCAGCCCGCCGGGCACCACGAGCGTGCTGAGTTTCGCGGCGGTCCCGGACTCGGGCGTACCTGGTTCGACGGATGCCGGGGGTCCGGGCTTCACTGCGGGGCCGCCGAACGTGTACGTCTGTTCTGCTTCGTCCTCGCCGGTCTCCGCCGGGTCGGGCGGGTCCGCCGGCTTGACCCCGGCCAGCCCTTCGAGCAGCAGCGCGACTCCGCCCGGCGGCAGGAAGACGGTGGGAGGGTCGCCGCGCAGGCCGCCGCGGCCGCCGGGTCGCCCGGGGGTGGCGTTCGCCTGACCCGGGCTCGCCAGTCTGCCGGACGAGCCCGAGCTGGGACTGGACAGGCTCGGTGTGGACAGGCTCGGTCCCAGCGCGACGAGGTCGAGCCGGTAGCCGGCCGCCAGCAGGTGCACCCCCACGGATGCCGCGAGCTCGACGGCCACCTCGAACGCCTGCTCGAGGCGCGGCCCGCCGAGATCGGTGCCGCTGTCGGCACCGGCACCAGTGTCGGCACCGACGACGGTCGGGCGGCCGCGGCGTCCGCGCAGCGCGGTGTCAAGCACGAGTCGGGCTCCGGGGTTGCTCTGCTCTTCCTCCTGCCGCACCATGATCGCGCCCAGGCGGGCCGTGGCCGGCCAGTTCACGCGGCGCAGCGGGTCGCCCGGCCGGTACTCGCGCGCGATCAAGGGGTCTGCGTTGTGGTTCAGGTGCCGGAGCCGCTCCGGAACGTCGCCGTCGTTCAGGGTGCCGGTGAGGCCCCGGCCGGCCAGGGCGGTCACCCGGGGCGTCACCGCCAGGTCGTGCGGCTCCCCCACGGCCCACTCGCCCGAGGCAAGGCCGAACGGATCCGAACGCCCGATCAGCACCGGGCCCGTTGCGTAGAGACCCCGCCGGGGCAAGCTGAACCGGTACTCGAACCTCACGCTGTCTGCACCGGTGTCCGGGCCGCCCTCGTAGCGGTCGAGGGCCGGCAGCGGCGTTCCGGCCGGCACGGTCAGTCCGGCGTCGCCGGCGTCCCGCCCCCGCACGGTGTCCCGCAGATGCAGGCCCGCCAGGGGCCGGGGGGAAAGGTTCCGCACCCCGAGCCCCACGACGACCTCGCCGCCGGCCGGCACGACCGGTGGGCGCAGCATCCGGGTGACGCGCAGGCGCACCGGATGGATCGAGACGTACCCGAGGGCGGCGACGGGGATGGCCAGGAGCACACCGGCGATGAACAGAAGGTCGCGCTGGTTCGTCAGCAGGGCGAGCAGCAGAAGGCCGGCTCCCGCGGCGAGGAACATCCCGCCTCGAAGGGTGACCCGGGGAAACCGGACGCGCCGCTGCTTCGCCGGCATGGCGTCAGGGATGCCCGGTGGCACCGACGGGAACGGGGGTGGCCGCCACGATCCGGCGAACGATGTCGTCGACCACCGGGCCGCTGTCCTGATGGTGGCCGAGCACCCGGCTGCTCGCCACGAGGCGGTGCCCGAGCACGGCGACGGCGAGAGAGTCGATGTCGTCGGGCAGCACATAGTCCCGGCCGTGCAGCGCCGCCTGGGCCTTGGCCGCCCGGATCAGCTGCAGTGTGGCACGGGGGCTGGCGCCCAGGCGCAGGTCGCGGTCGTCGCGGGTGGCCCGCACCAGGCTGACCGTGTACTCCTTCACCGCGGGAGAGGCGAACACCCGCTGTACGGCCGTCATCATTCCGCGCAGCTGGGCGCCGGAGACGACCGCCTCGATGCCGGCCAGCGGGCTCGACGTGTCTCGGGCATCCAGCATCATCAGCTCGGACTCGGTGTCGGGGTACCCCATCGAGATGCGTGCCATGAACCGGTCCCGCTGGGCTTCGGGAAGCGCATAGGTGCCCTCCATCTCGATCGGGTTCTGGGTGGCCACGACCGTGAAGGGCAGCGGCAGCAGATAGGTGGAGCCGTCGACGGTGACCTGGCGTTCCTCCATGCATTCCAGCAGCGCGGACTGGGTCTTCGGGCTCGCCCGGTTGATCTCGTCCCCGATCACGATGTTCGCGAAGATGGCGCCAGGCTTGAACTCGAATCGGCGGTCCACCTGGTTGAACACCGACACGCCCGTCACGTCGGAGGGCAGCAGGTCGGGGGTGAACTGGACGCGGCTGACCGTGCAGTGCACGGACTTGGCCAGCGCCTTGGCCAGCATGGTCTTGCCGACGCCGGGAACGTCCTCGATCAGAAGGTGCCCCTGGGCCAGCAGCACCGTGAGAGCCGTCGTGACGGCCGTGTGCTTGCCGTCGATGACGGTTTCCACATTGCGGATGATCGCACGCGCCGCAGCCTCGACGGCCGGAAGGTCCATCAGGGTCTCGTCGTCCGTGTCGGCGACAGGGCCGCCCACGTTCCCGGCGAGCGCCGGAACGGAAACCGAGCGCAGGGGCGACGTATTCACACGCGTGTCTTCTGCAGGAACGCCGCCACGGCCGGCGGCACATACGGGGTGATATCGCCGCCGAGCGCGGCGACCTGGCGCACCAGGGAACTGGACACGTGGGCGTTGGCCGGGTCCGGCAGCAGGAAGATCGTTTCCACGGCGGCGAGGTTGCGGTTCACGATCGCCATCGGGGTCTCGTAGGCCACGTCCACCTGTGAGCGGATGCCCTTGATCAGCACGCTTGCGCCGACCTCCGTGCAGTATTCGACGAGCAGCCCCATGCCCCAGGAGGCCACCACGATGTTGCCCGGCAGCCCGGCGTCCAGGATGGACCGCTGCAGCAGGGAAACCCGCTGGCTGATCGGCAGCAGAGCCGTCTTGCCGGGGTTGTGCACGACGAGCACGTGCAGTTCGTCGAAGAGACCGGACGCCCGTTCAATCACGTCGAGATGACCCCGCGTGACGGGGTCGAATGAACCGGGGACGACGGCGATCCTGCGCATAGCGATCACCCTAGCCCCAGTGCGTGAACGGTGCCTGAGCGCGCTCCGATCCTGCTGTCAGGACTTGGTGAGCGAGGCCCGCTCCGCGTCGTCGAGGCGCCGCCGCACCGCCTCCCGCAACGCCGGGACCGATTCGAGGTGCGGGTCGTGCTCGCTCAGGCGCTGCGCATGGCCTCTGGCCTCCCCGATCAGGTCGCCGTCGGTCGCCACCCTCAGCAGGCGCAGCGAAGAGCGGCCCCCGGATTGGTTGCTGCCGAGCACATCGCCCTCCCGGCGCAGCTCCAGGTCGACCTGGGCCAACTCGAACCCGTCGAGGGTGGCAGCGACAGCCTCGACCCGCTCGCGCGCGATGGTTTCGGCCTCCGCGCTCGTGACCAGGAGACAGAGCCCCGGCACGCCGCCGCGGCCCACCCGGCCGCGCAGCTGGTGCAGTTGCGAGACGCCGAACCGGTCGGCGTCCAGCACCACCATGGCGGAGGCGTTGGGCACGTCGACGCCGACCTCGATGACGGTCGTCGCCACGAGCACGTCGATCTCACCGGCCGCGAACGCGCGCATGGCCACGTCTTTCTCTTCGCTGGTCATGCGCCCGTGCAGCGGTTCGATGCGGGCAGAGGCCAGGGCCGGGATACGACGCAGTTCGGCGAGCACCATTTCGACGGATGCCGGCGCTGCAGCCTCGGGATCGACCTCCGCGCCTTCCTCGAGCTGTTTCGGGGCGATGGCCGGGCACACCACGAAACCCTGGCGGCCCTGGGCGAGCTCCTCCGCCAGCCGGGTCCACACCCGGGTGACCCAGCCGGGCTTCTCGAACACAGGCACGACGAACGTCTCGATGCCCTGCCGCCCCTCCGGCAGCTCCGCGATCGTGCTCACGTCGAGGTCGCCGAACACGGTCATGGCCACGGTGCGCGGGATCGGGGTGGCGGTGAGCACCAGCACGTGCGGCGGCACGGCCCCCTTCAGCCGCAGCGCCTCGCGCTGGTCCACGCCGAACCGGTGCTGCTCGTCGACGACGACCAGTCCGAGGTCGAAGAACGTGACCTTGTCGCCGAGCAGCGCATGCGTGCCGATCACGATCTTGGCCTGTCCGGACACCACTCGGAGCAGCGCCTTGCGGCGCTCTGCCACCGGCAGCTGCCCGGTGAGCAGGGTGGGCATCAGCGTGCCCGCCAGCTCGGGACCGAGCGACCGCACGATCGTGCGCAGGTGTTGGGCCGCCAGAACCTCGGTGGGAGCGAGGAAAGCCGATTGGCCGCCCGTGTCGGCGACGGTGAGCATGGCCCGCAGGGCCACGACGGTCTTGCCGGATCCGACCTCACCCTGCAGCAGCCGGTTCATCGGGTGGGTCTCGATAAGGTCGGCGGAGATCTCCGTGGCCACGCCCTGCTGGTCCGCGGTGAGGCTGAAGGGCAGGCCGGCGTCGAAGCGCTCGAGCAGGCCGCCGGACGACGCCACGCGCGGGGTGGAGTGCTGCTGCCGGGCGGTGAGCCGCTGCTGCACCAGGGCGCTCTGCAGCACGAAGGCCTCGGTGAACCGCAGGGTGTCCCTCGCGCGGCGCCAGTCCGCATCGGTTTCCGGGCGGTGGATCAGCTCGAAGGCCCGGCCCTGCGGCAGCAGCCCGCGCTCGGCGCGCAGCCCCGGCGGGATCGGGTCGGGCACCGGGCCCACGCTGTCCAGCAGGATCGCGATGGACTGCGCGACCTGCCAGCTGGCCACGGTGTTGGTGGCCGGGTAGATCGCGACGGGCTGCTCGATCCAGAGTTTGGCGGCCGCGGCATCCGTGGGCATCTCGGGTTCGTCGTCGGCGCCGGGGCCGAAGAGCTTGTAGGTCGGATGCGTGAGCTGCAGGTGGCCCCGGTAGTCGGTGACCTTGCCCGCGAACATTCCGCGCATGCCGGGTTGGAGCTGCCTGGCCCGCCAGGACTGGTTGAACCAGGTGAGACTGAGGATGCCGCGGCCGTCGGAGATCTTCACCTCGACGATCGACCCCTTGCGGGCTTTCATCGGGCGTTCCTCGACCGAGCGGATCTCCGCCACAATGGTCACGTTCTCGTCGAGCGGCAGCAGGCTGATCGACGAGAGCTCGCCGCGGCGGGCGTAGCGGCGCGGGTAGTGGCTGAGCAGATCGCCCACGGTGTGCGAGCCGAAGGCCTTGCCCAGGGCGACGGCCGTTTTGCCACCGACCACGGTGGCCAGCTTGCTGTCGAGGGTCACCGGGGCGAGAGTCTCCCCAGCCTCCGAATCGGTCATGTCTCGATCGTAGGCGGCACGTGCGACATGCGGCACCGCGTCGGCGCGAGTGCACCGCGACCGCGGCCGCCGACGGGCGATAAACTCGACTGGTTATGACGCGAATCGTCGCCGGGTTTGCCGGTTCCCTGCCCCTGGCGGTGCCCAAGACCGGCACCCGCCCCACCAGCGACCGTGTTCGGGAGGCGATCTTCTCCGCCCTCGACGCGCGCGACATCATCCGTGGCGCTCGGGTTCTCGATCTGTACGCCGGGTCGGGCGGGCTCGGCCTGGAGGCGGCCAGCCGGGGAGCGCGCATCGTGACCCTGGTCGAGAACAACTTCGGGGCCGCGCAGATGTGCCGCAAGAACACCGAGGCCGTGCTGCGGGCGGCACCGGGGCGGGGCGCCCCGAAGATCAAGGTGAGCAGCCAGGCCGTGCAGTCGTTCCTCGCGGCCACCGGCGAGGGGTTCGACCTGGTCTTCATCGACCCGCCCTACGACCTGGCCGAGACCGAGCTCGGCCACAACCTTGCCGCCCTGGCGCCGCTGCTCGACCCGGGCGCACTCGTCATCGTGGAGCGCAGTTCGCGCTCCCCCGAACCGGTCTGGGGAGCGGGCCTCGCATCCGACCGGCGCAAGGACTACGGCGACACGACCGTCTGGTACGCCTCCCCCGTGCTGCCGGCGGCCTGAGGCGCTCTCAGGCGACGGCGCCGTCCCAGCCGCGGTAGGGGTCCCAACCGGCCTGGTCGTGGGGGCGGCCATCCACCAGGACCGAGCCTGCGGCATCCGTCACCACGCCGACGGCGCGGAAGCCGGCCGGCAGCACGGCGCCCGGCGGGAAAGTGGCCAGCAGGCCGTGGTCCTCGCCGCCGCCGAGGGAACGCTCGACATTCTCGCCGAGGGCCGACCGGGCGAAGTCGATGCCCACGCCGCTGGCCCGGGCGAGGCGCCCGGCGTCGATGGCGAGTCCGTCGGACACGTCCAGCATCGCGGTCGCGCCGGCGCCGGCGGCGGCCGGACCTCGGTCGATGGGCGGCACCGGTGCGAGCTGCGCGGCGACCGCCTCAGGATGCTGCGCCCGCAGTGCGTCCGCCAGCGCAGCATCCGGAACACCGTTTTCGTCCACGGCGAGACGGAAGAGCAGGTCCAGGCCTCGGGCGGCCTCACCGAGGCGCCCGGCCAGGACCACGACGTCGCCTGGCCGCGCCCCGGAGCGCAGCACGGGCTCGCGTCCCTCGAGGTCGCCGAAGGCTGTCACAGCGAGAGTGAGGGCGTCGGACGCGGACAGGTCGCCGCCGACGACGCCGCAGCCGGGGGCCAGCGCCTCGCAGCAGTCGCGCACCCCGTCGGCGATGCCCTCGATCACCGAGATCGGCGTCGACGGCGGGGCGGCGATCGCCACCACCAGTGCGGTGGGACGGGCCCCCATGGCGGCGACGTCGGACAGGTTCGTCGCGGCGGCCTTCCAGCCGAGGTCGTGCGGGGACGACCAGGCGAGCCGGAAATCCGGACCCTGGATCATCATGTCCGTGGTGACGACGTAGCGCCCGTCCGGGGCCCGCATCACGGCGGCGTCGTCGCCGGGGCCGAGGAGCTGGGCCGCGGAGCCCGGCAGTCGCGGGAAGATCCGGGCGAGAACCTCCCCTTCGCTCAGGTCGGCCAGCGTCGCACTCATGGGGATCATCGCGCCCGCAGAATTCGTCATGCTTCAAACGGTAGCCTGAATGCAATGACTCCCCGCATCCGTTTCCTCCACACCGGCCTCGCGCTCACGCTCGTCGCCGGTACCGTGCTCCTCACCGGCTGCACGGCGGTCGTGCCGCTGGAACCGGCCGCGGATGCCGTCAATCCCACCTGCGCCGACCTCATCGTTCGCCTTCCGACCTCGGTGGCCTCGCTTCCGGAACGTGAGACGAACGCCCAGGCCACGGGCGCGTGGGGCACCCCGAGCGCGGTCCTGTTGCACTGCGGCGTTGCCGTGCCCCCACCGACGACGCTCCCCTGCCTCACGGTCAACGGCATCGACTGGATCGAAGACGACTCGGATGCCCCGCTCTACCGCTACACCACCTACGGCCGCGACCCGGCCACCGAACTGGTCATCGACTCGGACAAGGTCAGCGGGTCCACGGTGCTCGTAGACCTGGCGCAGGCCGTGGGTAACATCCCCGCGACGGGCCAGTGCCTCGGCGCCGCGGACCTGCTGCTGCCGACCGACGGCGAGACGGTGGCGCCCGCTCCATAGCCCGCCACCCTGCCACCCCGCCGTCCTGCTGCCCCGAGTCGACAGCTTTCGGGGGTTGCGGCCGCACGGACGAGTGCGGGTACGGAGTTGTCAAGTGTTACGTCTCATTTCGTTATGCCGCGACGTCTGGGAGCAGCGCCGCCGGCCGGCCCGTAACGTCGCTGGGGAGTCGCCGTCACACGGCGTGCGGCCTCTGATGGACGGGGACACGACATGCTTCTCACCGGACTCGGCCTGGGCGTCGCCCTGGGCTTCACCATGCAGCGGGGCAGGTTCTGCGTCACCGGCGCTTTCCGGGACCTGTGGCTCACGGGCAGCACCCGCTGGCTGACGGCCTTTCTGATCGTCATCGCGGTGCAGAGTGTGGGAGTCTTCGCCCTCGACGCTGCCGGTGTGATCACCCTCGACCCCCAGCCCTTCGCCTGGCTGGCCACGATCATCGGTGCGTTCATCTTCGGGTTCGCCATCGTGCTGGCCGGCGGATGCGCCACGGGCACCTACTACCGCGCCGGCGAGGGTCTGGTGGGCAGCTGGTTCGCCCTGATCTTCTACGCCCTCTTCTCCGCCATCTCGAAGACGGGCGCGCTGTCCGCTCCGGTCGCGGCGCTGCGCGGTATCACCGTGGAGGCTTCCACCATCCACGGCGTCCTCGGCATCTCACCGTGGGTGCTGGTCGCGGTGCTCGTCACCGGCGTCGGCCTGCTCGCCCGGCACCACCTGCGGCTGCGGTCGTCCCTGCCGGTCGCGTCGCTCCCGGCCCGCACGAGCGGCATCCGGCATCTCCTGTTCGAGAAGAAATGGGGCGCGTTCACCACCGCCCTGATCATCGCGCCGCTCGCCATCCTCGCCTGGCCGCTCAGCTGGGCAACCGGGCGCGAGTCCGGGCTCGGTATCACCGGGCCGTCCTCGAACATCGTCAACTACCTCGTGCGCGGCGATCCCCAGTTGATCGACTGGGGAGTGTACCTGGTGATCGGCATCCTGCTCGGCTCGTTCATCGCAGCCAAGGGCAGCGGCGAGTTCCGGGTGCGGCTGCCCGATGTCACCACCACCATCCGCAGCATCCTCGGCGGGGTGCTGATGGGCGTCGGAGCCAGCCTGGCCGGCGGCTGCACCATCGGCAACGGCATGGTCGACACCGCCACCTTCGGCCTCCAGGGCTGGGTGGCGCTGGTGTTCATGATCATCGGCACCGGCGCCGCGACGCGCCTCTTCATCACCGGGTCCGCGCGGGTAGGGGTCTCCCCCGCTCGCGTTCCGGCCAACCAGTAGCAACCCCGCAGCCAACCAGGAGAAAGAAGCCCGACATGGCACAGTACGTACTTGAGACCGACGGTCAGGTCTGCCCGTTCCCGCTCGTGGAGGCCGGAGCCGCAATCGAAAAGCTCGACCTCGGCGACGAGCTCACCATCAACTTCGACTGCACGCAAGCGACGGACGCCCTGCCACGCTGGGCGGCGGAGAGCGGCTACCCGGTCACCCACTTCGATCGCGTCGGGGACGCCCACTGGACCATCACGGTGCAGAAGGCCTGATCGCCGCGCCGGGCGCGCGGCTGGGCGGCTAGACCGCCAGGTGCAGCGCGGCCGGCGCGGCGCGGTGGGCGATCGCCACCTCGATCAGCTCATCAATCAACTGCGGGTAGGTGAAGCCACTGGCCAGCCAGCAGCTCGGGAACATCGAGATGGGGGTGAACCCGGGCATGGTGTTGATCTCGTTGATCACCCAGCCGTCATCGGTGAGGAAGAAGTCCACCCGCGCCAGGCCGGCGCCGTCGATCGCGTCGAACGCGCGGATGGCCAGGGCCTGCATCTGGGCGAGTTCCTCGGAGGTGAGGTCGGCCGGGCAGACCAGGTCGATGCCGGACGCACCGAGGTACTTGGCGGCAAAGTCGTAGAAGTCCCGCCCGGTGACCCGCACCTCGCCGGCGACGGATGCCCGCGTCGGCTCCCCAGGACGCCCCTGCAGCACCGCGATCTCGAGTTCGCGTCCGCGCAGCCCGGCCTCGATCAGAACCTTGCTGTCCTCGAGCAGAGCAACCCGCATCGCCTCGGCGAGCTGGTCCAGGGTCGACACCCGACTCACGCCTACGCTCGACCCCGCCCGAGCCGGCTTCACGAACACGGGCAGCCCGAGCTCCTCGGCCGCCGCGAACGCCATCCCGGGAGCCTCGGCCCAATCGCCGGCGGTGATGGTACGCCACGGGGCGACCGGGAGGGCAGCCTGCTGGAAGACGGTCTTGGTGAAGTGCTTGTCCATTCCGAGCGCCGACGCGAGCACGCCTGAGCCCACGTAGGGCAGCCCGACGAGTTCGAGTAGCCCCTGCACGGTGCCGTCCTCGCCGAACGGGCCGTGCAGGATCGGGAAGACCAGGTCGACGTTACCGAGCGAACGATAGCCGGCGCCGTCACTGACGGTCAGCTGGCGGCTAAGGCTGCTCTCCGGCCAACGGATGCGGGTGCCGTTGTCGAAGACCTCCGGCAGTTCGTCCGCGTCCAATGTGAACCGGGCCGGGTCATCCGCTTCGAGCACGAAGGCTCCGTCACGGGTGATGCCGACCGGAATGACGTGGTAGCGATCGCGGTCAATCGCCGCCAGGACGCCGCCCGCTGTGGCGCAACTGATCGAATGTTCGCTTGACCGACCCCCAAAGAGCAGCGCCACCGTGAGCTTGTTCGTCATCAATCGTCCTTTCGCCCTGCGGCTCCGCTGAGTCCGTGGTCAGGTGCGGGGCGAGATCCCGCGGTTTCAGAGTACCGGCCAGCACCTGGCGGACCTGCTCAACGATGGGCATGTCCACCCCCTTGGCGCGGGCGAGATCGAGAATGGGGCCGACGGACGCAAGACCCTCGGTGGTCTGCTGCATCTGCTTGACGACGTCGTTGATGCCGTAGCCCTGGCCGAGGAGCCGGCCGGCGGTGTTGTTGCGCGACAGCGGCGACTGGCAGGTCGCGATCAGGTCGCCCAGGCCGGCCAGGCCAGCCAGCGTTTCCGGATGCGCGCCGTAGGCCACCGCGAAATCGGTCATCTCAACGAGACCGCGGGTGATGATCGACGCCTTCGTGTTCTCCCCGTAGCCGACGCCGTCGACGATGCCGATGGCCACGGCGATGAGGTTCTTCAGCACGCCGCCGAATTCGGTGCCGATGACATCCGTGTTGACGTAGGAGCGGAAGTAGCGGTTGCGGGCCAGCATGGCAACGGCCTGCGCGGTCTCGAGGCTGTTCGAGGAGACCACGGCCGCCGTCGGCTGTTCCTTGGCGATTTCCAGGGCCAGGTTGGGTCCGGAGATCGCCGCGATCAGGTCGGGGTTGATCGGCAGGATCTCGGCGATGATCTGACTCATGCGCAGGCCGGACCCGCGCTCGACGCCCTTCATCAACGACACCACGATGGCGCCGGGAGCCAGGAACGGCTCAGCCAGGATCAGGTTCTCGCGCAGCGACTGGCTCGGCACCGATACGAACACCTGCTCGGCGCCGGCGAGGGCCAGGTCGAGCCTCGCGGTGGCCCGCAGGCCCTCCGGCAGGTTGATGCCGGGCAGGTAGTCGCTGTTGCGCCGGGCCTCGGTGATCTCGCGGGCGAGCTCGGGACGGCGGGCCCACAGCACGACGTCGGCCCCGCCGTCGGCCAGGATCTTGGCGAACGTGGTGCCCCAGCTGCCGGCACCGAGAACGGCCACCCGTTTGCCTGGCTGAACCTTAGGCTTCAAAACGGCCGGTCTCTTTCTGATCGTGCTCGGTCGGGTTCCAGCGCTTGGACGGCGCCGTCTCACCCCGAAGATCTTCGAGCAACTGGGTGATGGCGGCCATGACGAGCGTGGTGGCCTCGTTGAGCGTCGCCGGGTCGAGGTTGCGGCCCCGGAACTGCGCCAGGTCGAGCGGGTCACCGATCTTGACCAGCACGGTCTTGCGCGGGAATAGGTTCAGCCGCTTCGAGTAGCGCGGCATGATCGCCTGCGCTCCCCAGTGGGCCACCGGCACGATCGGGATACCCTGCTCGAGAGCGATCCGCACAGCGCCGGTCTTGCCACGCATCGGCCACAGCGCGGGGTCCCGGGTCAGCGACCCCTCCGGGTAGACGACGACCATCTGGCCACGTTCGACCAGTCGCTCGGCCGCCTTCACGGGCTCGCTGCCGCGCACGCTGCCGCCGCGCTGCACCGGGATCTGTCCCGACTTGTGCAGCAGCCACCCGATCACCGGGATTTTGAAGACGGATGCCTTCGCCATGAACCGGGGCGCGCGCCCCATATTCCAGCTCATTACCCCCATCAGAAGCGGGTCGATCTCGCTGAAGTGGTTGGGCGCCATCACGAACGCCCCCGAACGGGGGAACTTCGCGGCGTCGGTGACCTTATACCGCACGGCGAGATTGATCACCGGAAGGATCATCATCGCCAGCACCCAGAACACGGATGGCCGCCGGGTCTCCGAACGCT
This sequence comes from Cryobacterium sp. TMT1-62, assembly GCF_004403145.1. Taxonomy (NCBI): domain Bacteria; kingdom Bacillati; phylum Actinomycetota; class Actinomycetes; order Micrococcales; family Microbacteriaceae; genus Cryobacterium; species Cryobacterium sp. TMT1-62. The sequence goes on from NZ_SOGZ01000002.1 coordinate 22,473, forward strand.
CCCGCCCGGGGTTCACGACGTCACGGGAGATGTGGGTCTGGGGCGTTGGATCGGACACGGACGCTGGATCGGATGCTGGCACAGCCCCATTATCCTTCGAGATCGAAGTCAGCCCCCAACAGTTGAAGCTTGGTGATGAAGTTCTCGTAGCCGCGGCTGATGATTCCGACGTTGCTGACGGTGGAGGTTCCCTTCGCGGTCAGCGCCGCGATCAGGTGGCTGAAGCCGCCGCGCAAATCGGGAACCTCGATGTCGGCGCCGGTCAGTTTCGTCGGCCCGGTGATCACGGCCGAATGGTTGAAGTTGCGCTGGCCGAACCGGCAGGGGTGCCCGCCGAGGCATTCCCGGTGGATTTGAATGGTGGCGCCCATCTCGACGAGAGCGTCCACGAAGCCGAAGCGCTGCTCGTAGACGGTCTCGTGCACGATCGAGACGCCGTGCGCGTGGGTCAAGGCGATCACGAGCGGCTGCTGCCAATCCGTCATGAAGCCGGGGTGCACATCCGTCTCGATGATGACGGGCTTGAGGTCGCCGCCCGGGTGGTAAAAACGGATGCCGTCGTCTTCGATGTCAAACGCCCCGCCGACCTTGCGGAACACGTTCAGGAACGTCAACATCTCGGGCTGGCGTGCGCCGCCGACGAAGATGTCGCCGTCGGTGGCCAGGGCCGCTGCCGCCCAGCTGGCCGCCTCGTTCCGGTCGAACAGGGCGCGGTGGTTGTAGCCCTCGAGGCGCTCGACGCCCTCGATCCGGATCACCCGGTCGGTGTCGACCGTGATGATGGCGCCCATCTTCTGCAGGATGTTGATGAGATCCATGATCTCGGGCTCGATCGCCGCGCCCTTGAGCTCGGTGATGCCCTCCGCGCGCACGGCGGTCAGGAGTACCTGCTCGGTCGCGCCGACGCTCGGGTAGGGCAGGGATACCTTGGTGCCCTTGAGCCCGTTGGGCGCGGACATCCGGATGCCGTTGGGCTGCTTCTCGACGACGGCGCCGAACTTGCGCAGCACGTCCAGGTGGTAGTCGATCGGGCGGTCGCCGATGCGGCAGCCGCCCAGATCGGGGATAAACGCCTCCCCGAGGCGGTGCAGCAGAGGGCCGCAGAACAGGATCGGGATGCGCGAGGAACCGGCGTACGCGTCGATCGCCGCGAAATGCGCGCTCTCGACGTCGACCGGGTCGAGCAGCAGTTCGCCGGGCTCAGCGCCGTCGGTGACCTTGACGCCGTGCACTTCGAGCAGCTGGCGCACGATGCGCACGTCGCTGATGTTCGGCACGTTTTTGAGCGTGCTGGGACTCTCACCGAGAAGGGCCGCGACCATGGCCTTGGTGACCAGGTTCTTCGCGCCTTTCAGTTCGATCCGGCCGACCAGGGGGATGCCACCGCGGATGGTGATCCGGTCGCCCTGCAGCCCGACGGCCGCGCCCCAGTTCTGGGCGTTCTCGCGGTTCTGCGCGTCCGACCGGTTCTGGTCGTCTTCACGGTCCTGGGTGTTTTCGCTGATGGTGCTCACAAACGTACCTGCCTTGCGGGGAGAGTGCGGGGCCGCCATGGCTCCCGGTGGGATTCGAATTCTGCGATCCGCGCTTCATCGCGCAGGGTGAGTCCGATGTCGTCGAGGCCCTCGAGGAGGCGCCACCGGGTATAGTCATCTATCTCGAACGGAACGGTGAGGCCGCCCACGCGGGCGGTCCTCGACACGAGGTCGACCGTCAGTTCGACTCCGGGACAGGCCTCGATGATGTCCCACAGGCGCTGGGCGTCGGCCTCGGAGATCTGGCCGGCGAGCAGACCCTGCTTGCCGGAGTTGCCGCGGAAGATGTCGCCGAAGCGGGGGCTGAGGACCACGTCGAAGCCGTAGTCGCGTAGCGCCCAGACGGCGTGCTCCCGCGAAGAGCCGGTGCCGAAGTCGGCGCCGGCCACGAGCACGCGGGCACCCTCGTAGGCCGGATTGTTGAGTACGAAGTCGGGGTCGGCGCGCCAGCGGGCGAAGAGGGCGTCTTCGAAGCCGGTCTTGGTGACGCGCTTGAGGTAGACGGCGGGGATGATCTGGTCGGTGTCGACGTTGGAGCGGCGCAGTGGAAGCGCGATGCCCGTGACGGTTGTGAACTTTTCCATTACTTACTCGTCTCCATCCTGGACCAGGTCCCACGGGCTCGAAAGCGTACCGCGGATGGCGGTCGCCGCCGCGACCAGCGGGGAGACGAGGTGCGTGCGCCCGCCCTTGCCCTGACGGCCCTCGAAATTGCGGTTGCTCGTGGAAGCGCACCGCTCGCCGGGAGCGAGCTGGTCGGGGTTCATGCCGAGGCACATCGAACAGCCGGCGAAGCGCCATTCGGCGCCGAAGTCGATGAAGATCTTATCGAGGCCCTCCGCCTCGGCCTCGATGCGCACCCGCGCAGAACCGGGCACCACCAGCATCCGCACGCCGGGGGCCAAACTATGGCCCTGGATGATGTTGGCGGCGGCGCGCAGGTCCTCGACCCGGCTGTTGGTGCAGGAGCCGAGGAAGACGGTGTCTACCCGGATCTCCTTCATCGGGGTGCCAGCCGCCAGGTCCATGTACTCGAGGGCGCGTTCGGCGGCCGAGCGCTCGTTGGCGTCGATGATTCCGGACGGGTCCGGCACGGTATCGCTCAGGGACACGCCCTGTCCGGGGTTGGTGCCCCAGGTCACGAAGGGTTCGAGAGTGTCGGCGTCGAGCAGCACCTCGGCGTCGAACACAGCGCCGTCGTCGGTGGCGAGGGTGTCCCAGTAGCCGACCGCGTCGAGCCAATCCTGGCCTTCCGGGGCGTGTGCGCGACCCTGAAGGTAGTCGTAGGTGATCGCATCCGGGGCCACCATGCCCGCGCGGGCGCCGGCCTCGATCGACATGTTGCAGATGGTCATGCGACCCTCCATGGAGAGGGCGCGGATGGCGCTGCCGCGGTATTCGAGCACGTAGCCCTGGCCACCGCCGGTGCCGATCTTCGCGATCACGGCGAGGATGATGTCCTTGGCCGTCACGCCGGGGCGGAGAGTGCCGTCGACGGTGATCGCCATGGTCTTGAAGGGTGTCAGAGGCAGAGTCTGGGTGGCCATCACGTGCTCTACCTCGCTTGTGCCGATGCCGAGCGCCATGGCCCCGAAGGCGCCGTGGGTGGAGGTATGCGAGTCGCCGCAGACGACGGTGATGCCCGGCTGGGTCAGTCCCAGCTGCGGTCCGACGACGTGCACGATGCCCTGCTCGATGTCGCCGAGCGAGTGCAGGCGAATGCCGAATTCCTCGCAGTTGCGCCGCAACGTCTCGATCTGGGTGCGGCTGGTGAGGTCGGCGATGGGCCGGTCGATCGCCAGGGTCGGCGTGTTGTGGTCTTCCGTGGCGATGGTGAGATCGGGGCGGCGCAGAGGGCGTCCGGCCAAGCGCAATCCGTCGAAAGCCTGCGGGCTGGTGACCTCGTGCACGAGGTGCAGGTCGATGTAGATCAGGTCGGGCGTGCCGTCTTCGCCCTTGGCGACGAGGTGTTTGTCCCAAACCTTTTCGGCCAGAGTACGCGGACGTTCTTCCAGCAGTGGTGCGTCAGTCATGTGTGTGCGTCTTCCTCAACGATGGGTATGCAGCCAACCAGAAACTCCACGACGAGAGAGGCCTCAGAACTGGGACTCGTCGCGGCAGGGAAGAGAGGGTCGACGCAGCAGCACCCTGACAGGCTAACACTGTGCGTGTGCGAGCTTTGCCTGACGCCCCTCATTCGAGGGTGCTTTCCGCTGTGTCCACGACGTCACTCTATCTGTGACGCGCTGCTTCGCCCGTGTCGGCGGTGTCGTCCTGCTCAGGGTTGCCCAGTTCCGACTCCACATAGACGACCGTCACGTTGTCGTGTCCGCCGCGGGCCAGAGCCGCGTCGACAAGCACGTCTGCGCGGGACCGGCTGGGCAAGCTATCACCGTCATAGGATGCCAGGATCTTCGCGATCTCGGCCGCGCCGAGTTCCTTGGTCAGTCCGTCGGAGCAGATCAGGAACGCGTGCCGCCCGGACGCCGGTAGCAGCCACACGTCGGCGTCCACGGACTCGTCGGCGCCGATCGCGCGGGTGATCACGTTGCGTTCCGGATGCTGCTCCGCCTCGTCACTGGAAATGAGACCCGCGTCGACCATCTCCTGCACAGCGGAATGGTCGACGCTCAGCTGCGCCAACGTGTGCCCGTCCCAGGTGTAGACCCGCGAGTCGCCGACGTTGAAGGCCATCCAGTGGAAGCCGACGTCGTCGCCGGCGTCGACGAACGCGATGCCCGACAGCGTCGTACCGGACACCGCGGTGCCGTAGTCGTCGACGGCGCTGAGGTCGCGCACCGCATCGTTCGACGAGTGGATGGCGTCGAGCACGCGTTCCGGGGTCGAAGGTGCGTCGCAGGCGATGTGTTCCTCGAAGACCCGCACGACTGTCTGGCTGGCCACGTCGCCCTGGGCATGACCACCCATGCCGTCGGCGACCAGGAAGACCGGGGCCTGGGCCAGGAAGCTGTCCTCGTTGACCTTGCGCTCGCGGCCGACGTCGCTCCGGGCACTGAACACGAACCGCGCACGGGTTGCGGGGAGCACCAGTTCGCTCTCACTCTGCGAGGCCACGTCAGCTCCTGTGTTCGAGTGCGTGCGAGGCACGTCGGCGAATGTCACTCCTCGACGAAGTGGGGGATTTCCTCGGCGAGGGTGTGACCGCGCCGGCGAGCATCCCGCCGAGCCTTAATCAGGCTGGCGATGGTGGCCACGGCCATGGAAACCACGATCACCCCGAGAGAAGTCCAGGTGTCGATCTCCGGAGCCCAGCCCACGCCCTCGCCGCCGTTGATGAAGAAGACCTCATTGTTGTGCAGGGCATGGAAGACAAGCTTGACGCCGATGAAGAACAGGATGAATGCGATCCCGTAATTGAGGTATTCGAGGCGTTCGAGCAGCCCGCCCAGCAGGAAGTACAGCTGACGCAGCCCCATCAGGGCGAACACGTTCGCGGTGAACACGATGAAGGGGCTCTGCGTGATGCCGAAGATCGCCGGGATGGAGTCGAGGGCGAAGACCAGGTCGGTGGTGCCGATCGCGAGGAGCACGATCAGCATGGGGGTGAAGACCTTCTTGCCGTCGACCAGGGTGCGCAACTTCGAACCGTCGAAGGTCGACGAGATGTTCATGTGTCGGCGCAGGTAACGGATCAGCCCGTTGTCGGCCTCGTCCACGTCGGGCTCTTTTGCGACCGCCTGGTGCACGGCCGTGTAGAGAAGGAACGCGCCGAAAATGTAGAAGATCCAGCTGAAGTTCTCGATCAGCTGGGCTCCGAGCAGGATGAAGATGCCGCGCAGCACCAGCGCGATGATGATGCCCACGATCAGCACCTCCTGCTGGTACTTCCGGGGCACCGAGAACCTCGCCATGATGATGACGAAAACGAACAGGTTGTCGATGCTGAGGCTGTACTCCGTGAGCCAGCCGGCGAGGAACTGCCCCGCGTGCTCGGCGTCGCCCAGGACCAACATCAGCAGGGCGAAGATCAGGGCCAGTCCCACGTAGAAGGCAACCCACAGGCTGGCCTCGCGCATCGAGGGCACGTGCGGCCGCTTGAAGACGATGAGGAGGTCGGCAACCAGGATGAGCGTCAGGACGACGAGCGACCCAATCTCAAACCAGAGCGGGAGAGCAATTTCCATGCGTGTAGAGCCTTTCACTGAAGGGGATGCTGGAGGCAGCAGGAAACCTGAGAGTCTCTCCCGTATCGATGGATCGATACCGCCGTGTCGGGCCCCTGCGACGCGGCCCGTGTTGACGTTCACGGCGAGGTGCCCGAACGGGCACGGGGACAGTCCCCTTCACTCCGTGGAGTCTACCGGGGTCTCGCTTAAATAAGACACCCGGTGCCCCTCGAAAAGAAGGAAACCGGGCTGGTGTGACCCCAGCGGGATTCGAACCCGCGTTACCGCCGTGAGAGGGCGATGTCCTAGGCCGCTAAACGATGGGGCCGTTTTGCAACTCATTCAATATGCCACACGCCGATAGCTAAAACCAAACTGAGCGGCTCAGGCGTGCACGAGCAGGGCTTTGGGTACCACGTCGACCTGCACCGGCATTGCCCCGACCCTCTCCCCGTCGGCGTAGGCGGCGACCCGGTCGGCGTCGATCCGGATGCTGCAACACCGGGTGATTTCCACCTGCGGCAGGGTTGTATGCGTGCCCGAGAATACCTTCGGGAAGACGCGGAGGAAACCCGCCCGCGACAGCGGGGCCACGATGAAGAGGTCCAGCAGGCCGTCGTCGATCACCGCACCCGGAACGACGCGCATGCCGCCGCCGATCGACACGTTGTTGGCTACGGAGATCAGCATGGCCCGCATCCGGCGTGGCCGGCCGTCGACGGTCAGCCGGTAGGAGATGGGCCGAAACGTCGTCAGCACCAGCAGGATGGCCAGGGTGTAGCGGCTCTTCCCGCGGGGCCGGCGCATCCGGTTGGCCCGTTCGTTGACCACGGCGTCGAACCCGGCCGAAAGCACGCCCGCGAACCAGATCGTCGTGTCGCCGCACCGCACCCGGGCGGCGTCTATGGCCCGCGGCGGGCGGATGAGGGCATCGAGCAGGTGACGGATGGCGGCATCCGTGTCGTCGACCGGGATCCCCAGCCCGCGCGCGAGGTCGTTGCCCGTGCCGCACGGCACAATGGCCAGGAATCGACTCGTACCGGCCAGGAGGTTGGTGCCAAGGCTGACCATCCCGTCGCCGCCGACGACCACGAGCGCGTCGACCCGCGACACCAGTGCGCCCTGGACGTCGCGGCGAAGCGCGTCGAAGCTGGGGGCGCTCAGACTGGTCACCTGGTGGCCGGCCACGACCAGGGCCTGGGCAACCCGAGGGCCGACGTCCCTGCGGCGACCGAAAGCGGCGGCGGCGTTGATGGCGACGACGAGGTGAAGACATGGAGGCACCGCTCCAGTATGGTCTCAGCTTGCAGCGCTCTGGGATTGGGTATTAGCTCAATCCATGAAACTGACGAAACTCGAGCACGCGGCTTTGATTCTTGACAAGGCCGGCCAGAAGTTATTCATCGATCCCGGCTCGTTCACGAGCCCGCTCACCGACACCGCCCGGGCCGTCGCCGTCGTGCTCACCCACGAGCACCCCGACCACTGGACCCCGGAACAGCTGGACCGCATCATCGCCCTGAACCCCGACGTGGCGATCTTTGCCCCGGCCGGGGTCGCGGCCGCCGCCGCCGGCTATCCCGTGACCGTCGTCAGCGCGGGCGACACCGTGGAGGCCGGGCCGTTTCGGCTGCGCTTCTTCGGCGGCACGCACGCCATCATCCACAAAACGATCCCGGTGATCGACAACCTCGGCGTGCTCGTCGACGAGGAGCTCTACTACGGCGGTGACTCGTTTGCGATTCCGGAAGGCGTGACAGTGCAGACCCTCGCCGTTCCGGCCGGCGCGCCCTGGCTCAAGATCAGCGAGGTGATGGACTACGTGCTGGCCCTCGAGCCGCGCCGCACCTTCCCCACCCACGAAATGGGACTCTCCCGGGGCGGCAAGGAACTGTCCAACGCCCGGATTCAGTGGGCCACCGAGCAGAACGGCGGCGACTTCTTCCCGCTCGAGCCGAACGAGTCCCTTGACCTGTGATGTTTGACGCTCCTCTCGGGGGGTAGCCCTGTAGGAATCCCACAAACGATATATAGTCAGCGCGGAATGCGTTAGCCCTGGCCCCGAACTTTTCCGGGCTTCGGTTCGTGGCTTCTCCCCACTGCTACGGTCGTGTCACTTCGGCGCGCCACCGTGCCGCACGGCCGTGAACCACCGGCCGTGACGTCGGAGTCTGACCGCGCACCGCACACCACACCACGCGAGTTCCGGCATGCCCGCATGCCTGCTCACGTCTTTCAAGGAGCCTCAATGACGAGATCTGACCGTGCACTATCCCGCCCAGGCACCATTGGCATTCGCTCCATTGTGGCCGGGCTCAGCCTCATGCTGGTCATGCTGCTGACGTTCTTCTTCCTGACCACCGGGCGGCTGGCCAGCGGCGCCGGAGAACTCTCCACCGGAGCCGTCACGGTGGAAACCGGCTCCCTGAAAGTCACCGGCGGCGCGGCACAACTCGCCGTGGGCGCCGAGACGCTGTCGGAGGGCGCGGCCGCCGCGGCCGCCGGTGCGACCGACCTCCAGGCCGGGGCGACCCGGGCCAACACGGGCGCCATCAGCCTGGCGACAGGTGCGGCGAACACTTCGGCCGGCGCCGGCACCCTCCTCGACGGAGCACTCACGAGCGTCAGCGGCAGCACCAGGCTGGTGCTCGGCGCCGAATCGGCCGCACGGGGCGCGGAGACGCTGTCCGTTGGCGCCGCCACCGCCGCCAGCGGAGCGAGCGCTCTCGCCGCCGGTGCCGGAGCTGCTGCGACCGGTGCGGCGACTCTCGCCGCCGGCGTCGCCACAACAGGGACCGGCGCCATAAAAGTCTCCGCCGGCGCAACGCAGGTTGCCGCGGGTGCGGCAACCGTGGCCACCGGCGCCGGCCAGGCTGCCCTCGGCGCCAGGACGGCTCGCGACGGCTCGGTCCTGCTCGCCGTTGGAACGGCATCCGCCGCCCAGGGCACGAACCAGGCCCGGCGCGGCGCCGAGGCCCTCGCGCTGGGGGCGACCGAGCTCAGCGACGGAGCCCGCAGCGTCGCTGCGGGAGCCACGGGGCTGGATGCCGCACTCGCCACCCTGGCCGACCAGGTCGAGGCGGACACGATCACCCCGGACGCCCTTCTGGCCACTCTCCAGGGGCTGAGCTCCGCCGCCTCCAGCCTGCACACGGGCACCACGGGGGTTGAGTCCGGGGCTGTTGCCCTTCGGGACGGTTCGGCCGTCCTCCGCGACGGCTTGACGCCCCTGAGCGAGGGCACTGCGGTGCTCCAGACGAGATCCGCAGAACTGCGCGACGGGCTCACAACCCTCGCCGCCGGCGCGGCCCAGGTGTCCGGCGGAGCTGCCGCGGTGGCCGCGGGGACAGGTGCCGTCGCGACGGGGGCCTCGGAACTCCAGGTCGGTACGCAGGCCCTCACCGCCGGTTCCGAACGGGTTGCGGCCGGCACCAGCGTGGTTTCCACCGGTGCAAGCTCCCTCCAAGGCGGCACCAGCCGAGTAGCCGCCGGCGCCTCGTCGTTGTTCACGGGAGCGACGACCCTGGCAACTGGCGCTGTGAGTCTCGCCGACGGCGCAACCCGCATCTCGGTCGGCGCCGGGTCATTGACCGACGGCACGCAGACCCTCGCGGCGGGGGCGTCCACGCTGGTCGCCGGCACCACTGCGCTCGAAACCGGGTCCACTGCCCTGGCCGAGGGCACCGAGAAGGTGTCGGACGGATCCGGGACGCTCCTTGACGGTGCGAACACGCTCGCCGCCGGCACCGCCGAGCTGAGCGCCGGCTATGCCAAGGTGGCCGCCGGTTCAGGCAAGCTGGCCGATGGCGCCGAGACGCTGAGCTTCCATCGCTCGGCTCCCGGGATCATGGTCCTGATCGGATTGGTCCTGGCAGGGGCAACCGTCTGGCTGATCCGCCGCCTGAGAATGGGGCGCTGACCGAGAACCGATAGGCATCGGGGCCTGGATCCACTGATCCGGGCCCCGCTTTGTCCGGCCCAAAACCAAAGAAGGGAATGCACCGCCCCTGCACAGGGCGCACCCAGCTGACGCGGCATCGGTGCAGCTACTGTAATTTTGATGGCTCTGCACACGTGCGACCCGATGACTTCTCCCCCGAAGGATGCTGCCCCTATGACTGTTCCCGTTCTCTCGGCCCAGAACATCGGCAAGTCCTATGGGAGCGGGGCGAACCGTTTCGACGCGCTCAAGGGAGTCTCCGTCGACATCCGCGCCGGTGAATCCGTCGCCATCGTCGGCAAGAGCGGGTCCGGCAAGTCCACGCTCATGCACCTGTTGGCGCTGCTAGACGACCCGGACAGCGGCGCGCTGCTGGTCGAGGGAACGGATGCGAAGAAGCTCAAGGGCAAGGAGGTGAACCGGCTTCGTAACCAGGACTTCGGGTTCGTCTTCCAGCAGTTCTTCCTCACCGCCAATGCGAGTGTGCTCGAGAATGTCGTGCTCCCCCTGAAGATAGCCGGGGTCAGCCCGAAGGCGCGCAGGGCGCGCGGAATGAAGGCCTTGGAGCAGTTGGAGCTGGCCGACAAGGCGAAGAACAAGGCCATGAACCTCTCCGGCGGGCAGAAGCAGCGCGCGGTCATCGCCCGGGCCCTGGTCAACAACCCGAAGGTGATCTTCGCGGACGAACCGACCGGCAACCTCGACACGGCCACCGGAGCCGTCGTCGAGGACATCCTCTTCTCCCTCAATAAGGACAAGGGCATCACGCTCATCATCGTCACCCACGACATCGATCTCGCTGCCCGCTGCGACCGCCAGATCTTCATCCGGGACGGGATCGAGGACGTCACCAGATCTCCTGAAGCCATCTCGAAGCCCGAGGGAGCGCGCGCATGAAATTCGTCGACATCATCACATCCGCGATCGCGAACAGTTTTCGCAGCAAGCTCCGCACCGGCCTGACCGTCATCGCCATCTTCATCGGCGCGTTCACGCTCACCATCACCAGCGGCATCGGCACCGGGGTGACGAGCTACATCAACAGCCAGGTCTCGGCGATCGGTGCGGCGGATGTGCTCACGGTCTCCAAGACCGACGACGCCGCGGCGACGGAGAGCGACGGACCGGCGGCGTATGACCCGGAGAAGGCCACCACGATCAGCCTGGGCAACGGCTCGCGCCCCGGTAGCACCATCCAGGCGCTCACCGACGCCGATCTCGACACGATCAAGGCCACCAGCGGCATCCTCGGCGTCGACCCGGCGGTGCAGGTGACGCCCGACTTCATCGAGTACGACGGCAGCGGAAAGTTCGAGCTGACCGTGAACGCGCCCGCCACTCTCACCACGGCCGACCTGGCGGCCGGGGCTCAACTGGACAACGAGAGCGCCACCGACCAGCTTCTGCTGCCGACCACCTACCTCGACGCGCTGGGCTTCAGTACCCCGGAGTCGGCCATCGGCCAGACCGTCTCCATCGGCATCACTGATTTCGCGGGCACCCCGCAGCAGGTTCCGGCCACCATCGTCGGCGTGCAGAACGAGACCATCCTTGGCGCTGGGGCCGGCCTCAACCAGCCGCTGACGGACCGGCTGCACGACGTCGAACTCGCCGGCACCCCCGCCGGGGCACCACAGAGCTACGCCAGTGCGACCGCCCGGTTCGACCTGGACGCCTCCGACGAGGAGATCGTCGCGATCAAGGCCGACCTCGCCGACCAGGGCTACGCCTCGCAGACCGTCGCGGACCAGATCGGCTCGTTCGAAACCGTGATCAACGTCATCATCGGCGTGCTCAACGCCTTCGCCGTGATCGCGCTGATCGCCGCCGGCTTCGGCATCATCAACACGCTGCTGATGAGCGTGCAGGAACGCACCCGGGAGATCGGGCTGATGAAGGCTATGGGCATGAACGGCGGCCGTGTCTACGCTCTGTTCAGCACCGAGGCCGTCTTCATCGGCTTCCTGGGCAGCGCCCTGGGCGCGCTCGTTGCGGTGGGCGTCGGTTCGGTGATCAGCAACATCCTCGCTACGACCGTGTTCGAGAACCTGCCCGGACTTCAGGTCGTGCAGTTCGCGCCGAGTTCGATCGCCATCATCATCGGCGTCGTCATGTTGATCGCCTTCCTGGCCGGTACCCTGCCCGCCCGGGCCGCGGCGCGGCAGAACCCGATCGACGCCCTGCGGTATGAGTAGCACGGGTCCGAGCGGTGCGGGCCCGAACGGCCCCGGTCCGGCCGGCCCCGCCGCCGACCTGGGGCTGCGCGCCCGCAAGCGCGCGGCCACCCAGTCGGCGCTGGAGCGGGCCGCCATCTCGCTGGCGCTCGANGGCGCTCGAGCACGGCTACGACCGGGTGACGGTCGACATGATCTGCGAGGCGGCCGTGGTCTCGCCGCGCACCTTCTTCAACTACTTCGGCACGAAGGACGGCGTGTTCCTCGGCGGCGCGCCGCCTCAGCCGACGGATGCCGAGCACCAGGCGTTCGTGCACGGCACCGGCCGGGACGTGCTGGGCGACCTCGTCGAAATGATCGCTGCCGCCGTGGCCGACCACTCCCCCGACACGGAACTTCTCCGTAGCCGCAGGATGCTGATCGAGCGCACCCCGGAACTCCTCACCGGGGAGACGTCCCGCATCGCGGAGCTGGAGGCGCATCTGGTGCAGCTGGTCCTCGACCGCTTCCACGCCCAGGGGCGCACCGAGACGGGCACCCCCGATCTGGCCGACGAGGCCAGAATGGTCGTCGCCCTCGCGGGCAGTGTCATGCGCTACTCGATGCAGAAGTGGTTCTCCGGCGGCTTCACCGGCAGCCCCGGCGAGTTACTGCACCACTCCCTCGCCCTGGTGCAGCGCCTGACGGGGACGGCTGTTCCGGCGCCCCGCTAAGCTAACGGGCGCCGCAGCGTCGCAGTGCCAGCAACGGGCATCCATCGTGACGTAATCTCGGAGATTTTCGGGAAACCCCGGTTTTCGCGCCCGGCTGAGCGGCGTCTTGCGAAAATCTCCGAAGTTAGCGCGGGGTGGCGCACCGGGTCTCGACGAGCTCGAGCGCCGAACGGGAGCCTCCGGACGTCGGGTCGCCGCCTCTCGACGAGCCCGACCACCGGTTGCTCGACCGGTGGCAGGCCAGGAACGCTCGCGGCGCTACGCGGTGACGAGCTCGCGCCAGTCGGCCAGCGGCAGGCCGTGGGCTTCGGACACGGAACGGTTCGTGACCGCTCCGGCGGCGACGTTCAGGCCGAGGGCCAAGGCGTCATCGCGCTCGAGCGCCGCCTTCACGCCAAGGTTGGCCAGTGAGAGGGCGTACCGCAGGGTGACGTTGGTCAGCGCGTAAGTCGACGTGTTCGGCACGGCGCCGGGCATGTTGGCAACGCAGTAAAAGATCGAGTTGTGAACGCGGTAGGTCGGGTTTTCGTGCGTGGTCGCGTGGGTGTCCTCGAAGCAGCCGCCCTGGTCCACGGCAATGTCGACCAGCACGGAGCCGGACTTCATGCGCGCCACGAGAGCGTTGGTGACCAGCTTCGGGGCCTTGGCGCCCGGGATCAGCACGGAGCCGATGACCAGGTCGGCATCCGTCACGGCATTCTCGATCTCGTAGGAGTTGGACGCGACGGTTTTCAGCCGGCCCTGGTACTGCGCGTCGAGCTGGCGCAGCCGGTCGATGTTGATGTCGAGGATCGTGACGTCGGCGCCGAGGCCCATTGCCATGGCGGCCGCGTTGGTGCCGGCGACGCCGGCGCCCAGCACGACGACCTTCGCGGGGCGCACCCCGGGCACGCCGCCGAGCAGCACGCCCTTGCCGCCGGCCGGGGCCATCAGGGACTGCGCGCCGACCTGCACGGCCAGTCGGCCGGCCACCTCGCTCATCGGGGCCAGCAGCGGCAGCGCGCGGTTGGCGGTCTGCACCGTCTCGTAGGCGATGGCGGTGACGCCGGCTTCGGCGAGGGCGCGGGTGAGGTCGGGCTCGGCGGCCAGGTGCAGGTAGGTGAAGAGGATCAGACCCTCGCGGAAGCGGTGGTACTCGGAAGCGACCGGTTCCTTAACCTTCATCACCATGTCGGCGCGGGCCCAGATCTCGTCGGCGGAGTCGACCAGCTCGGCGCCGGCCACGTGGTACTCGTCGTCGGTGATGTGCGATCCGAGGCCGGCACCCTTTTCGACCAACACGGTGTGACCGGCGGCCAGGAACTCGTGCACGCCCGAGGCTGTGATGGCTATGCGGAATTCGTTGTTCTTGATTTCCTTGGGTACACCGATGATCATGGCCGACTCCGTTGCTCAGTACTGCTCAATTGAACTTGTGACAGGGGGCTGCGGCGCCACTTTCGACAGTGAACCGCAGCGGGGTCAAGACTAAATCCACCAATTCGGCCCGAACCGCACGCCGCCGTCGGGCCTGAGGTCCAGCGGCGGAGACCGATGCCGACAACGGCTCCACCGCAGCATAAATAAGCCTCGCGTTCAGGGGTTTTCCTGGTGATCCCGGTCGGCTTCGCTCCGGACCGCACCGGTCACCGAGATGGGGAACCGCTTTGTCACTCGACAGTTGTCGCGCGTCAACCCGGCAAGCGTCGCCTGATGTCCGTTTCCGGCCTGCTCCGGCCCCCTAACATTGAGCCAATGAGAACCGCGGAAATCGAAGACCTGGTCGAACACCTCGCGGCCGGCCTGGACCGCGCCCTCTCGCTCGAGGATCTCGACGGAGGCCTGCTGGCGTACAGCCGGGACCAGCCGCTCGCCGACAGCGTGCGGGTCAATTTCCTGTTGAGCAAGAAGGTGCCCGCCGACGTCAGCGCCTGGCAGTTGCAGCACGGAATCAGCACAGCGGTCCGTCCCGTCGCCGTCCCCGCCAACGCCGCGCTGGGCATGCTCGGCCGCGTCTGTGTGCCGCTGATGGTGCGGGGGTTCCGGGTCGGCTACCTGTGGGCGATGCAGGGGTCGCACGACGAATCCCCGGAGGCGATCCTCCGTGAGCTACCCGCCGTGCGCGGCCAGCTGGACCGGCTGGCCGAGACTTTGCTCGACAGCAACACCGCCGAATCCGAGCACCGCCGGAAACGTGAGGCCCTATTCCTCGCGGCCTGCCAGGCGGAGACATCCGCCATCGAGGAGATCGCGGGCTGGCCGCAGATTCATGGGACCGGCCCGTGGCATCTCGCCACCCTGATGCCCCGCCCCGTCGAGCAGGCCGACGGCGGCGACGCCACGCCCGATTTCGCCGCCGGCGTTCTGCTCCAGCGGATCTCGGCGCTGCACGCTACGGTCGGCATCGACGCGGCCCGGTTCAGCGCCGGCACCGAGACCCACGCGGTTGTGCTGCTGCGCGATTCAGCGGGCAAGGTGGCACACACCGAGATGCTTCACCGCTATCGGTACGAACTCGCCCGGCGCGGCGGCACCCCCGAACGCCCCGACCTGATGGGCTTCAGCGAGGTGTTCACCGATCTCAGACGGTTCCCGGATGCCTACATCCAGTCCCGCAAAGCGGTGCAGGCCGCCGCCGTCGACGCCCGGTTGGGCACCATCGCCGATTTCCGCCAGATCGGCGTCTACCAGTTCCTCGCGGCCAGCAGCCGCAACCTTTCCCCCGTGGAATCGGTCTACTTCGCCGAGCTGCGGGACTTCGACGACAACCACGAGTTGCTTCCGATGCTGGAACTGCTCTACGACACCGACGGGTCGGTTCAGGATGTCGCGGCGGCCCTGCACCTGCACCGCAGCAGCATCTACAACCGGCTGGCGAAGATCCGCACCCTGATCGGCGCTGACCCGCTGGGCGGCCAGGTGCGGCTGGAACTGCACCTCGCGATGAAGGCAGACCGCTGGTCGCGGCGGCCGCGGATCTAGCGCCGGACGAGCGTGGCCTTCTCTGCTTGAACGTCGGCCTTCCACTCCACGATCCGGGCCTGCTGCAGCGGCGCCTTGCGGTTGACGTACCACGCGGCGCCGAGGGCCAGAAACCAGACCGGGGCCACGACCAGCGCGAGGCGCGTGTCGTCAGCCTGGCCCAGGGCCCAGAGCATGAAGGCGAAGAACGCCAGCACGACCCAGGGCATGAACCGAGCGCCCGGCATCCTGTATTTCGAGGCGGCGTGCAGGTGGGGACGGCGGCGCAGGAAGGCGAGGTAGCTGACCATGATGATGGACCAGACGAACATCGTCAGCACAGATGCCACCGAGGTGACAAGCGTGAAAGCGCCCATGAAGGAATCACCCGTGTACAGCAGCACCAGCCCGGCCAGCAGGAATATGCAGGAGAACAGCAGGGCGTTCCTCGGCACCTTGCGGCTGCTCAGCGTGCCGAAGGTCTTCGGGGCATTGCCGTCCTGCGCGAGGCCGTAGACCATCCGGGAGGTCGAGTAGATGCCGGAGTTGGCACTCGAGGCGGCGGAGGTGAGCACGACCAGGTTGACGACGATGGCCGCGACCCCCAGCCCGGCGAGGGCGAACATGCCGATGAAAGGGCTGCTGCCTTGGTCGATGGTGCGCCACGGGTTGACCGACATGATGATCACCAGGGCACCCACGTAGAAGAGCAGCAGCCGCAGCGGAATGGTGTTGATGGCTCGGGGCAAGTTCTTCTCCGGGTCCCTCGTCTCCGCGGCCGCGGTGCCGACAAGCTCGATTCCGGCGAAGGCGAAGATGGCGATCTGGAAGCCGAGCACGAAGCCGGCGACGCCGTGCGGGAACATCCCGCCGTCGTTCCAGATGTTCTCGAAGCCGGCCACGGCACCCGACGGGGAGGTGAAGTGCGTAATGATCATTACCAGGCCGGTTCCGATCAGGGCCACGATGGCGGCGACCTTGATCAGCGCAAACCAGAACTCGGCTTCACCGAACGCCTTGACGCTCGGCAGGTTGAGCAGGATCAGCGCAACCGGAGTGAGTAGCGCGGGGATCCACAGCGGCGTGCCCGGTGCCAGCACGTCGACGTAGCCGGAGATGGCCACGATGTCGGCGACGCCGGTGACCACCCAGAACGCCCAATATGACCAGCCGGTGAAGAAGCTCGCCCACGGGCCGAGCAGGTCACCGGCAAAGTCGCTGAACGACTTGTAGTTCAGGTTGGACAGCAGGATCTCGCCCATGGCCCGCATCACGAAGAAAAGCATGAAGCCGATGATCATGTAGACGAAGATCACGGCCGGCCCGGCGAGGGAGATGGTCTTGCCGGCGCCCATGAATAGCCCGGTTCCGATCGTGCCGCCGATGGCGAGCATCTGGATGTGCCGCCGACTCAGCGAGCGAGCAAGGCTCGGATCCGCGTGCGAGTCTCGGGCTGCGGCCCCGGTAGGTGAGGTTCCGGGTACCGCGGTGGTGCGTTCAGGCATGGGGCTTCTTCCTCAAAACGGCACAGACGCAGCCACCCAGAGGACGACCGTGTCAACCCGTTGGGGCCTCACGGTTGTGAAGCGGCCCGACTCGGGTTCTGAAGTAGCAACGCTACGTCCTCGGGCGGGCGTCCCCCGAACCCGGGTGGCAGCCGAGGCGCACCCCAGCCCGCACCCCGCGGCCGCGGGCCAGACCTGATCGACAGGTGTCGAGCATCCGCGGGCCAAACGTCGTCGGCTGTTCGGGCGTGGTGATCCCAACCGGACACAGGGTTAGGACAAGATGTCTTTGGTGGAGAACCGGCCGTAGGCCAGGGTACCGAACACGGCGATGTAGCCCAGTTGCAGGAGCACGTTGTCGCCGAACGAGCCCAGGTCCATGGGCTGCCGCAACAGGTCGGCGAAGCCCAGCCAGTAGTGGCTGAAGAGCCACGGATCCAGCCACGACAGTTGCGGGAGCACGTCGAGGATCTGCACGACGACCGATACCACGACCGTGGCGGCCATCGCCCCCACGGGAACATCGGTGAGGGTGGAGATGAACAACCCGATCGCCGCGAAGCCGAGCAGTGAGACTGTCACGTAGAGCGAGATCAGCCCGGAGCGCAGCAGCGATTCCGGCACGCTGATCACATCGCCCGAGAGCAGTGTCACCGGCCCGACCGGGAACAGTGCGGCCCCGATCAGGGTCCCGGCCACCGCAAGGGTCAACGTCGCGGCCAGGCAGAACACGGCGACGCCGGCGTACTTGACGAGTAGCAGGCGCAAACGCCCGGCCGGGGCCACGAGCAGGTAGCGCAGGGTGCCCTGCCCGGCCTCCCCCGCGATGGTGTCGCCGGCGACGACGCCGATGGTGAGCGGAAGGAACAACGGGATGGCCACGATCATGGCGGTGAACGCCACGAACAGGCCGTTCTGGGTGACCCGGTCCAGGAAGGGCGGGCCCTCTCCCGGTGCCAAGGTCTCCGACGAAAGCCGCACGGCGACGGCGAGCAGGATGGGGATGAGAGCGATGGCGACCAGCATCGCCCAGGTGCGGCGGCGGCGGAACAGCACCGTTAGCTCGGAGCCGAGCAGGGCCGGTCCGGCTGATCGGCGCCTGCTCGGAACGCCGTTGCCCGACACCTTCGAGCTCGCCACGCTATTGGAGGACATCGAAACCTTCTCCGGTCAGGGCCACGAAACGTTCTTCCAGGCTGGATTCCTCGATCAGAAAACCGCGCACGCGCACGCCACCGGCGACGAGAGCCGTGACGATGGACTCCGGCTGCCCGGTCAGGTCGACCGACATTTCTCGGGGCAGCGGAGCCGCGACCCAGGGGTCCTGCTCGGGCACGTCGCTGTGCACGGGTGCCAGACCGAGGCCGGTCAGCACGGCTGCGGCCGCGGCGGCATCCGGTGTGCGCACGCGGACCCGCGTCTGGCCCACGTGGCGCAGGTCGGCCAGCGTGCCCTGGGCCACGAGGTTGCCGCCGCTCATCACCGCGGCGTGAGTGCACATCTGCTCCACCTCGGCGAGCAGGTGGCTCGAGACGAAGACCGTGGTGCCCTCGGCCGCGAGCGACCGCACCAGGCTGCGCACCTCGCGGGTGCCCTGCGGGTCGAGCCCGTTCGTGGGTTCGTCGAGCACGAGCAGCTCGCGCGGCTGCAGAAGCGCGTTGGCGATGCCGAGGCGCTGCTTCATGCCCAGCGAGTAGGCAGCTACCTTCTTGCCGGCGGCGTGGGTCAGGCCCACGCGCGCCAGCGCCTGCTCGACCCGGGCGCCTCGCGTGCTAGACGGCGCGTTGCGGTCGGCGGTGTCGAGCCGGCGCAGGTTGGCGGCTCCGGAGAGGAATGGGTAGAACGCCGGCCCCTCCACGAGGGCGCCCACGCGCGGCAGCACCGCGTGCAGACTGTCGGGCATGCTCTGCCCCAGCACGCTGATCTGCCCACTGCTGGCCTGGGTTAGGCCGAGCAGCATGCGGATGCTGGTGGTCTTACCGGAGCCGTTCGGCCCGAGGAATCCGAAGACCGCTCCGCGCGGGACGGCCAGGTCGATCTCGTTCACGGCGATCTGCTCGCCGAAGCGCTTGGTGAGACCCCGGCTCTCGATCGCGAGATCGGGAGCCGGGGTTGCGGCTGTCACTGTGTCGTGATCACTGGGCGGCGGCGGCCTGGAGCATCTCCACCGGAACGGATCCGGCGAAGACACGGCCGTCATCGGCGAGAAACACGTTGACCAGGGCTGTTGAGAATAGTCGCCCACCGTCGACCGCGGTCGCCAGTTCCGACATGAGCGGGTTGGCGTTGAGTTCGGACGGAACGGATGCCGCGGGCACTTCGACGATGGCGTCCCAGCCGCTTCCCGTCACGAGGGGAAGCTTCTCAGCCGGAATCTCAGGCTTGGCCTGGTCGGCGGGCATCTCGGTCATCTCGGGCATGACCGGAAGGGCGACCTCTTCGACGGTGGTGCCGGCTGGCGGGCTGAAGTCGAACAAATCGGCGGACGGGGTGCTGAAGTCGACGGCGGTGAAGCCGACCTGAAGAGCGGGGTCTTCCTGGCCGTCGGCGCGCACGGTGACTTGCAGCGGCACCCCTGTCTCAGAGTCGACCGAGATCGACACCGATTCGACCAGGGTCCGTGTGGTCTTGGGGGTGAGCACCAGCTCATAGGCCGTGCGACCGGCCACGGTGCCGTCGGTGCCGACCGAGACGGTGGTGCTCGGGTCGATCTCGCTCAAAAAGCGCTCGGCAACCTGCGAGGGCGTCGACAGGCCGGCCGGGGCAGAGTCAACTATTTCGGCGAACTTCGCCTCGGCGATGGCCCGGGCGTCGGCGGGGATGGTCAGGTGGCTGGCGGTGTTGGTCTTGGAGTCGTAGGTCCATACATCCGTGCCGTTACTCACCACGTTGCGTTCGGCCATGCGGTCCTGGATCTGCACGCGGGCTTTCGCGGGGCCGTCGGAGTCACTGCCGTCCACATGAATGCGGGCCGTGTGCGAGCCGCTGAAGAGTTCCATCACGGAGGCGAGCGCTCCGGTGGCCGCCGCCCCCGGTTCGGTCTTACCTTCCGGTGCGGATTCAGCCATCGAGTCGCTC
This sequence comes from Cryobacterium sp. TMT1-62, assembly GCF_004403145.1. Lineage (NCBI taxonomy): Bacteria > Bacillati > Actinomycetota > Actinomycetes > Micrococcales > Microbacteriaceae > Cryobacterium > Cryobacterium sp. TMT1-62. Next base: position 42,485 of record NZ_SOGZ01000002.1, read on the forward strand.
ATGGACTCGGACATGCCGGCGCTCAGGTCGATGTCGGGTAGTCCCAGCTCGGCTGTTTTCTCGACGGTGCCGGAGAACGCACTGATGGTGCTGTCACTGACCATGAGTAGCACTTGCTCGGGCGTTTTGTCGGGCAGATCGACGGCTGCACCGGCCTGCAGAGGTAGCGCAATCACACCGGCGGCGATGACAACCGGAACGACGATGGCGGGAAGCCACTTGGTTGAATTGCGTGACATGATCAACGACCTGTTCCGAAACGATTCATATCCTGATGCTACGCCGGGGCTCTGACAGTCGGCTCGGAATCCCGCTGGGAGGTTGCTCACAAATAGAGACGCCGAGCCGTGAGCGGGTGAGCCCGCGAACGTCTAACCGAAGAGTTCGCCGAGCCAGTTCTCCTTTTTCTTGGGACGGTACCCGTCACGATTGTCGTAGCCACGGTCTCGGTCGTCATAACTCCGGTCGCGCTCGCCGTACTGCGCGCGGTTGCGGGTGTCCGGATACGGCTGAACCGGTGCCCCGGCGACCGGTGGGACCGGCGCTGCCTGGGCGGCTTCCTTTTCCACGCGGTCGAGGATCTTGTCGAGTTCGCCGCGGTCCAGCCACACGCCGCGGCATTCGGGGCAGTAGTCGATTTCCACACCACTGCGTTCGCTCATCACGAGGGTGGTTGAGTCATTTGGGCACTTCATAAGATTCCTCCAGGACGTCGTGGACTTTCGATCCTAGACGCCCGACCGGACTGATCCTGAGAGTCGTCGGATGACAGAAATCGTCCCTATGGATGTTCACGGGCGCTCGCGGTGGTGTGAGGGGAGTGCGCACCAATCGCTTTCGGCGGTAACGGTTTCACGGATGGACAACTCCGTCCTGAACGAATTCGACGGATACAGCAGGGGAGCCGAGATTTTGCCAAAATTTGCCGAAAATCCGCCCGAAATGCAGTTTCACACGAGAATCTCCGTCGAATTGGTTCGAGACCGAACTCGGCGCTCCGCGGATGATGAACAGCCTCTCTACCGCCGTCGCGCTCGTGTTCAGTCGGACTGGCCGACGCGAAGACCGGATATTACGCCCGGCAGGGCCCCGTCTGGCTGGTCACCTTCCTCAAGGCCGCGCCCGGACGATCCATCAACGACGAAGTCGTCTTCGACCACCTTGACGTGTTCGGATGGAGCGATGGCCAACGGCGAGAGATCGACGACCACCACACCCTTCAGCTGGTCGACGTCGCCACTGCGACCGGGGCGTGGAACACGATGAGGGATGTCGACGCGCCTGCGGCACCAGAAGATCTCAGCAACGCCCTCGACTGCAACCCGATCGCACGTCACTCCCTCGACGCCTTCTCCCCATCGGCCTGACAGTCGACGTGCCATCCGCGACGAACCAAAAGCAGCGAATAGACGGACCACCATTGCAATGCGGTCGACTCAATCGAACCATTTCCCGAAGGACTTCGGGCGTTGCTCTCCGAACCAGGCCTGTCCGTCGACGATGACCGCGTCCGTGTGATCTGCCAGTGCGCAGCGGCACGGGCTCAGGGCAGACAACTATTCGCTGTTTCGAACTTTCCTAGCCTTCTGCGGCCCGTGATGTCGCCCAATCCAATGAGTGCCGAACCTGGGTGGCGGTGAGTCGTGTGGTGCCACCGCAGTTGGTGCACTCGTTGGCGTACGACCTGGCAAGGGGAAACAATGGCACTAAGAACAGCGTAAACTTCGTCGACTTTTTCACCACCCGCTGCTGGGCCAGAGTCCCACAATATCCGCACACAAACGAGACAACATTTATCACGGCACGATGCGCACGCGTGCCGAAGAGAAGGAACACGATCTACTTCCCCGATTGCGCGGCGGGATCGGACACGGAGTCGGACTTCTTATGTCGAGGCCGGTCGAACTCATCGGCGTCTAAACGATTCGGGATGGTCACTTTTTCGGGTTCCCTGCGGTCATACGGGACTGCGCCGGCAGATGATTGATGACGTTTGACATTGTGGTCCTTCCAGGTGCACATGGAACGGCTCGACTCTCTTCACCGCGGCCGCGGCAGTGCCGTCAATAATATGTTGGCCCGTCCCATCCGAGGGACATGCCGCAGACACCTCACTGGGTAATCTGCTGGCCGAGGCACCCGTGACCCGGCTGTTCCTGTCCGCTCCAGCGTGCTGGGACTGGGACTGGGACTGGGACTGGGTCATCTCAATCATGGCCGCGGTACCGGGGGTGGTCACGCGTCGGTGAGCGCTCTCGGGCCCCTCTCGGCACCGCCCTCGGCCCGGAAAGCGAGCCGGCGCAAAGTCTCCACGTTTCGCGTACTGATGGCCGGGCCGCGCAGGAAGGAGGGCACGAACCGGCCGGGGTCGGCGGTGGCGTCCTCGGTGATGCGCACGACGCATCCGCCACCTCGTGCCTTCACATCGAGGGCCACGTGGAACTCCCCGATCGGCCAGCCACGGGCCGTGAACAGCGCGTGCCTAGGTGATTCCCACTCCAGAGCAGAGGTGGAGTCGTCGATCAGAGCCGGCCAGACGCCCACCGAGTGATGGATGGAGCTTCCGGCTGTCGGCCAGGCCGCGTCGACAGCCCGCATGCGGGAGGCTGCGACGACCCAGCTCGGGTACAGCCAGACGTCAGCGAGGACGGCGAAAACGGTCTCGGGCGTACAGCTCATGGTGCGGTAGGTCACGGCCACTGTGTCACCTATTTCTGGTTAGTCGGGGAAAGATCGGGGGCTGTGCGCACCCCGAGGTCGTGTCGAAGAGCGCTCAGGGCCGCGTACCAGCCGGCCAGGCCGTGCACGCCGGGGCCCGGCGGTGTGGACGACGAGCACAGGTACACGCCGCTCAGGGGGGTGCGCCAAGGGTCAGTGGACAGTACCGGGCGGCGCACGAGTTGGGTCAGACTCACCTCGCCGGCCGAGATGTCACCGCCGACGTAGTTGGGATTGAGCTGTTCCATCTCCGTCGCGGTGCGACCGGCGCTGGCCAGGATCGTGTCACGGAAACCCGGGGCGTAGCGCTCGATCTGGCGCACGATCGCTTCGGTCTGGTCGATGGTTGATCCGCGCGGAACATGGGTGTACGCCCAAAGAGTGTGCTGACCGGCCGGCGCGCGACTGGGGTCGGTGCCGCTGGGCTGGGACACGAGAACATACGGCTCCTCGGCGTGTCCGCCGCGCGCAACGGTGTTCTCGGCTCGCCGGATCTGAGCCCGAGTGCCGCCCACGTGCACGGTGCCAGCCGCCCGCACCCCGGCAGCCTGCCAGGGCACCGGACCCGAAAGCGCGAAGTCGACCTTGGCGACGCCGTTTCCGTACCGGAAGGCGCGCAACCGTCGCGCGTAGGCGCCGGGAAGCTCGCCCTCGGCGAGTCGCAGGAGCGCACGCGGCGTCAGGTCAAGCATCACCACGCGGGCCGGCGGCAGTTCGCTCAGCCGCCGCACCTCGGTCGACGTGACGATCTCACCGCCATGAGCGAGCAGATCGTCGACCAGCGCGGTCACGATCGCGCCGCTGCCGCCGACCGGTATCGGCCAGCCGCCCGCGTGCGCATACGTGGCGAGGGTGAGGCCCGCACCGGCTGTGACGATGCTCGGCATCGACCTGATCGTATGGGCGCTGACGCCGGAGAGCAGGGCAGGCGCGGCTTCGCCCGAGAAGCGCAGGCCCCAGAGCGGGCTGCCCTGTTCGAGGGAGCGTAAGCCGAAGCGTAGCGCGGTGACCGGATGCTTCGGCAGTCGCAGGAGCTGCGCACCGGTGAACTGAGCGACCTGCTCGGCATGCGCCACGAGGGGCGCAAACAACCGCTGCCAGGCCGCGCCGTCCCTGCCCAGTTCGGCGACGGTGCGCGTCAAGCTGCGGTAGGCGAGGCCGGCGGTGCCGCCCGGCAGCGGGTGGCCGTAGGAAACCTTGGGAATTGCCAGTTCGATCCGATCCGCGAGCCCAAATCGTTGAAAGAACTCCGAAGCCAGCGCGAGTGGGTGCACGGCGGAGCAGACATCGTGGTGGAAGCCCGGCAAGGTCAGTTCTGCGGTCGCGGCGCCGCCACCGACGCCGGCGGACTTCTCGTAGACGCGCACAGAGAATCCGGCCCGGGCGAGGGTGACCGCGGCGGCGAGGCCGTTGGGCCCGGAGCCGACCACGATCGCATCAACTTCCGGCACTCCTCGGCGCGCAGTTACCATGTCACTCTCCACTCGTCATGGGAAGAGTCTTCCCTAGTGCCCTGACGTCGTTCACAGACACCATGCCGACGACAGCGATTGAGTGTCCCCGGTGCGAACAGTGTGACTGGAAATACGCAAATCTCAGGTTTTCATAAAAACTCACGGTAGTGCTGAGGTGCCTGGACTCGAACCCAAAAAACTGACAGTAGTCTCGGCCGTGCGGCCCACCCGCTCCAGGGGCAAAATGCCGCGGATTTCCGCGGTTTTGATGTGGCAAGTGCACGCGCTGGCACGGACGAATACGGGCCAACTCTGGTCACGCCAAGGGGTCTTCGGTGCGTTTCTGGTCACATCCTCGCGCGTGTTGTACACAGAGTGAAAGGCCTCTCATAGACCGAAGGCGGCACTGGATGCGCCGCCACATCCGTCATCGATGTGCGATTTTGTCGGCGGCTCGACGCTGGCCGGTGAGCCGAGGTACGAGACGCACATGGATCACCATGCCGACCAGCTCCACGAGGGTCTGGGTCACCACGGCCAGTGCGGCCACGGACAAGGACTCCGGTAGCGCAAGTGCCAGAGGGAGCACCACCAGGGAATTGCGGACGGACCCGCTGAAGACGAGCGCACGAGTCGCCGGCACGTCCAGGCGTGCGAGTCGATTCGCTGACAACCCGACGACGACCATGATGACCGGGAACGCGATGTACAGCACCACCACCAGCAGAAGCGAGGCAATCCGCGTGCCCACCGCCGCGATCTGGGATCTGCTCAGCTTCGATTGCCCGGCCGAACCGGTGCCGACGGCCAACCCATTGAACCGTGACCGCAGCCAGCAGGGAAATCACGATCAGGACGAGGAACGCCTCGAGGAACGGCTCGATCTCGATCATCGAGACGGTGTTCGGGCCGGCGAACAGCAGCAGGTAGATGGGAAGTAGAACAATCTGTAGAAGCATCAGCAGAGGTGTGGCCGCCAGGAGTCGTTCACGTGCCCCGCCGGCCAGACCGGTGAACCCGATCACATAGTCGACACACGGAGTCAGCAGCACGAGCGGGGCACCGAGGAGCAGTGCCCGGGCGCCGGCAACGAATCGTGACGGGCCGAACGCGACCACCGGAACGACGATGAAGTCGACGGCAATCGCGGTGCCCAGAAAACGGATGTCCACAATCCGCCGGCGCTCCATCCACCGCACGGGTCCCGCCATCGTGGATACGCACAACGCCCTTACCCTCGCGTCGGATGGGGCGATGTCCGACTCCCGGCGGTGAGCGAAGAAGGATCCACCTTGAGCGCTATCATCGTTTAATGACGATCAAATCTTCGGTTCTGTCCGATGGGTGCGAGCAACGCAATCCTGCGGCGGCGCTGTTCCACTCCCTCAGTGACCCAGCCCGGTTGAGCATTGTGAAGCGAATGGCCGGCGGCGAGGTACGGGTCAGTGACCTTACCGACGAGCTGGGCCTCGCCCAGTCCACGGTTTCGGCGCACGTTGCGTGCCTGCGTGAGTGCGGCCTGGTGGAAGGCCGTATGCAGGGCCGCAGCGTGTACTACTCGCTGTCTCGTCCGGAGCTGATTGACATGCTCGCCCAGGCCGAGGTTCTACTCGCCGCAACCGGCAACGCGGTCAGCCTGTGCCCGATCTCCGGCACCGGCAGTACCGGCGTCCCCCTGACAAAGAAGCGCACACCATGAGTGCTACCTGCGGTTGCAGCGACGAGAAAAACGGGACCAAGGCATCCGAAGAGGAGGAGACCGCCAGTTTCTGGCAGGTGAGCGAGATCCGGGCGGCGGCAGCCTCCGGTGCACTTCTCCTTGCCGCGTGGATCGTCTCGCTGACCGGCGGCCCCCAGGGGCTGCTGCTACCGCTGGAAATCATGGCGCTTCTGATTGCCGCCTGGACATTTGTTCCGTCCACCCTCCGACGACTGCTCAAAGGCAAAATCGGGGTCGGTACACTGATGACGATCGCCGCCGCCGGCGCGGTCGCGCTCGGGCAGTTCGAGGAAGCAGCGATGCTGGCATTCCTCTACGCGATCTCGGAAGGGCTTGAGGAATACTCCCTGGCGAAAACCCGCCGCGGTCTGCGCGCACTGCTGGACCTGGTCCCGGTTGAGGCGATCGTCCTGCGCGACGGCGCCGAGGTCACCGTCGCCCTGTCAGCACTCGCCCCCGGCGACCGCATGGTCGTCCGGCCCGGGGAACGTCTAGCCACCGACGGGAGGATCATCATCGGCCGCACGTCCTTGGACACCTCTGCGCTCACCGGAGAGTCCGTCCCCGTCGAGGCGGGACCGGGAACCGAGGTCTATGCCGGGTCCATCAACGGCACAGGCCCGCTCGAAGTTGAGGTCACCAGCACCGCTGAGAACAACTCGGTGGCCAGGGTCGTTCAGATCGTGGAGGCCGAGCAGTCCCGCAAGGGGCCCGGTCAGCGGCTGGCCGACTCGATCGCCAGCAAGCTGGTTCCGGGCATCCTGATCGTTGCAGTCCTGATCATCATCTTCGGCTTCATCGTCGGCGAACCACTGCTGTGGTTCGAACGTGCGCTCGTCGTTCTGGTCGCCGCCTCGCCCTGCGCCTTGGCCATCTCTGTCCCGGTCACCGTGGTCGCCTCCGTCGGCGCCGCCAGCCGCATGGGCGTTCTCATCAAGGGCGGGGGTGCCCTGGAAACCCTCGGCCGGATCCGCACCATCGCATTGGACAAGACCGGAACCCTCACCCGCAACAAACCCGCCGTGACCGATGTCGCCACCACCGGATCCGCTTCCAAAGACGATGTCCTCTTCCTCGCGGCCGGTCTGGAATCCCGCAGCGAACACCCCCTCGCCCACGCCATTCTCGCCGCGGCTCCGGACCGGGCGTTTGTCACCGACGTGGATACCGTCCCCGGCGCCGGCCTGGAGGGCCGGGTGGACGGGCGACGTGTACGTCTCGGCCGGCCGGGGTGGATCGATGCCGGCCCCCTGGCCGCCGACGTCCAGCGGATGCAACAGGCCGGCGCCACCGCTGTCCTCATCGAGGACAATGGGCAGGTCATCGGCGCCATCGCAGTCCGTGACGAGCTGCGTCCCGAAACCCGGCAGGTCATAGACCGGCTGAGCGCATCCGGATACACCACGGTCATGCTCACCGGCGACAACCTGGTCACCGCCACCGCCTTGGGGAAGGCTGCGGGCATCACCAAAGTCCACGCCGACCTCCGCCCCGAGGACAAAGCGGAAATCATCCGCACCCTCAAAGCCCGCCAGCCCACAGCCATGGTCGGCGACGGCGTCAACGACGCGCCGGCCCTCGCAACCGCCGACACCGGCATCGCCATGGGCGCCATGGGCTCCGACGTCGCCATCGAAACAGCCGACATCGCCCTGATGGGCGAAGATCTGAACCACCTACCACAGGTGCTCGACCACGCGCGGAGAACCTGGAGCATCATGCTCCAGAACGTGGGCCTGTCCCTGCTGCTGATCGCCGTGCTCATTCCCCTGGCACTATTCGGCACGCTCGGCCTGGCCGCCGTGGTCCTGATCCACGAACTGGTCGAAATCGTCGTGATCGCCAACGGCGTCCGGGCGGGCCGGCTGAGCCGCACAACCGCGCTGGGAGCCGCGCAGTCCGCCCCAGCACTGGAAGCGGCAGCGTGAACGCCGAAGCCACGCTCTCGCGCGGGGTGGCCCCCGACCTGGGGTTGATCAGCATCCGGCTTCTCTACAACCCCCGCGCGTCCGCCGGGACGGCACGAGGATTCAGGTCCGCGCATATCGGCTGGGTGGCCGTGCGGGCCGCGACCGACGCGGCGATCAACGCGCCTTTGGTCCCGTAGACCATTACCGCGATCACCGGTCTGGTCAATGCAGCGCTGACCGTGTACACCATCCCTTCGGCGCTGGGCATGTCAGGACCTTCCACGCAGGCACGGCCCAGCGATTCAGCGGAGACGCCAGAAACTTCATCGACCGGCTCGACAGGTGGACACTCGTAGCCTGGCCGTATCAGCCACCGCAACGTGCTCGCCCGTGTGTAACACACTGCGCATGAATGCATGAGGATGGTTGCACACTCGGCCCAGAAAGTGAGTGAGTCGAGTTGGCCGTGGAGGTCTTCGCGATGCTCGCCGACGCCACGCGCATCCGGGTCATACTCGCGTTGCGGGACTCGCACATTCGGTGAACCAACTGGCGAAAATCGTCAACAAGTCCCAGGCCGCCGTATCGCAGCATTTGGCGAAGCTGCGCCTCGCCCGCATCGTGACTACCCGGCGCGAAGGAACCAGGGTGTTCTATCGCCTCGCAAACGAGCACGCCCGCCAGCTTGTCCCCGACGCCATCTTTCAGGCCGAACACGCCCTCGATGGCGTTCCGGCCCACCACCGGAACCCGCACGACACCGCCAGCACAGACCTTGAGGTGGACGCGCATGCGTGACGTGTTGCGGAACACCGCCTACCGAAAACTGTTCAGCGCCCAGGTTGTGGCGCTGATTGGCACCGGCCTGCTCACCGTCGCACTGGGGCTGCTCGCCTTCGATCTGGCCGGCGGGGATGCCGGCATCGTCCTGGGCAGCGCCTTGACGATCAAGATGCTCGCCTATGTGGGCGTCGCCCCGGTCGTGTCCGCGCTCACCAGCCACGTCCCCCGCAAGGTGCTGCTGGTGTCCTCAGATGTTCTCCGGGCCGGGGTTGCGATCTCGCTCCCGTTCGTCACCGAGGCCTGGCAGATCTACCTTCTCATTTTTGTGCTGCAGGCCGCTTCCGCGACCTTCACGCCCGCGTTCCAGGCGCTGATCCCGGATGTTCTTCCTAAGGAAAGCGAATACACGCGGGCGTTGTCGCTGTCCCGTCTGGCCTACGACCTGGAATCCCTGCTCAGTCCCATCCTGGCGGCCGCGCTCCTGATCGTGATCAGCTACCATTTCCTGCTCGTGGGAACAGCGCTCGGCTTCGTCGGCTCGGCCACACTCGTGCTCTCCACCACCCTCCCGGCGATGAGATCCACCGCAGCCGCACCGTTCGTCGACCGGCTCACTCGAGGCGTGCGCGTGTTCTGGCGCACCCCGCCGCTCCGTGCACTGCTCGCGATGAACAGCGTCGTCGCCGCGTCTACCGCGATGGTGATCGTCAACACCGTCATCCTCGTGCACAACAGCCTCGAACGAACCCAGGTCGATTTCGCGATCACCCTCGCCTGCTACGGACTCGGCTCCATGCTCGTCGCCCTCAACCTGCCGCGGGTGCTGGATCGCTATCCGGATCGACGCGTGATGCTGACCGGATGCGCCATCCTCCCGAGCGGGCTCGTCGCCGTCGCGCTGCTGGTCCTGGCTCAGGACTCCGCGCCGGCCTGGCCCGGCGTGCTCACGGTCTGGTTCGTTCTCGGCGCCGCGACCGCACTGATCCTCACGCCGTCGGCCCGGCTCCTCCGCCGCTACTCCGACGACACCAACCGGCGAGCGGTCTTCGCCGTCCAGTTTTCGCTCTCCCACGCCTGCTTCATCATCACCAACCCGCTGGCCGGGATCCTCGGGGCAACGCTCGGACTTGCCCCGACTGCCCTCGTCCTGGCCGCTATCGCCGTACTCGCCGGACTCGCCGGACTCGCCGGGCTCGCGGCGGTACGGTCGTGGACATCGGCGTCAACACGGCTTCAGAAGGCCAATAGGTGAAGGACTACGGCTTCGTGTGAGTCAACATGCCTGAGACTTCGATCTGCCCTCGTGTCCCGACTGTGACGCCGACCTTGTCGAGGTGCAGGTCCGCGGTGGCGGGTCTACGTACGGTGGCCACGAGGAGCTTGCTGGTCCGGATTGTCTCCTTGCCGGTGGCGCTTGTCACCTCGGCGATCCCGTCGCGGGTGCCCTCGGATTCTTCCTGCGACACCAGCCGGGAGCGCACCCGGACGGTCATTTCGCAGCCGAGCCGGGAGAACAGTTGCGCGTGTTCGAGAGCCACGTAGCCCCCCGGACCAGCAATGACTCGGGCACTTCGTCTAGCTCCATGGCGTTCGCCGAGGTCAGGTAGCCCACCTCGGACAACCCCGCAATGGGTGGTGCTCACGGGGCGGAGCCGGTGGCCACGAGGTACTGGTCCGAACGCATGGTTTCCACGCTGCCGTCGCCGAGGTGATCTCCAGTAGCGGCTCCTCCGTAGTTCCCGTGAACGTTGCGTCGCCGTGACGGAAGGCCCAATCGTATTCGGCGATCAAGTCCCCCTAATTGCTGGCCCGCATCGTGTTGACCAGAGCGCGCTTGCCCTCGATTAGCTTCTTCATATCCACCGGCTCCGCAGAGGCTGCGATGCCGGGGAATCGCCTCGCATCCAAGGCAACATGGCGAGCTTCCGCGGCCGCCAACAAGGCCTTAGACGGCATACATCACGTGTTAACGCGGGTGCCTCCGATAGTTGCACGCTCGACCATTACCACTTGCTTGTCAAGCCTGGTCGCCAGGATCGCGGCCGCGAATGCTGCACCACCGGAACCGATGATCGCCAAGTCAAAGTCGGTCGGCGTTGTTTTACACATGAATCCTCCAAGTGCTTCCAATCGGCAATCGCGCTGCCGCCGCGCAGTGCGGTGTGCACGGACCTCAAGTCTCGACCTTCCTCACGGCTGGAAGGTCAAGCCGGACCACGAGTCCGGTCATGGCAGGAGCACAGGGTGCGCATAGGAGGAACGGATGATGTGGCCGGGATGACGGCGAAAACGCTGCGCTATGTCGAGGATCGAGGCTCGCTTCCTCCGCCGGACAGGATGCGATCCTGACGAGATCCGCAGCTACCTGAAGACCTCGCGTCGAACACATTGAACCGTGCCATGGGCTGCGGGACCAGCGGCATCGGAGAGCATGTGCTCTGACCGCCGGTCGCCGCGACCGCATCAGCAGCCGATGCGCAGGCGCGTTTTTGCTCAGGCCTGTTTAGAAAGCAGTATTGTCGTAAATAATACAATTCGACAAATCATGGTCTCGCTGAGGGTCCGTCCGAAGAGACAACGGCATGAGTGACGGGAATGCAATGAACAGAAGACGTGCAGTGGCCATAGGCGCGATCCCCCTGGTCATCGTGGCGGCCGCGACGGCAATTCTGATGACCACAACCGATGACCCGGAGGCCCGGGTAGCCATGCATGAGGTCTCGTGACCGGAACGGTCTGGGTCGCCAACGAAGATGGCGCCAGCCTGAGTGCGATCGACGCGGCCTCGAACAAGGTCGCAACCACCCTGACCGGTCTTAAGAGCCCACACAATGTGCAGGCGACAGCCGATGGGGAGTCCGCGTGGGCCGTCAGTGGATCCACGTCTATGGCGATCAAGCTCGACGCATCTACGTTGGCTGTGACGGGAATGGTCGCCACCGGCGCCATGCCTGCTCACGTTGTCGTCACTCCGGATCTCACGACGAGTTACACAACCAATAACGCTGACGACACCGTGACGGCAGTCAATGCCTCGACGATGCAGTCGGTGGCCACCATCCCCGTCGGGACAGGCCCACACGGGCTCCGGCCAAGCCCCGATGGAAAATGGATTTACGTCGCCAACATCGGCGGAACGATTCTGGGCGTCGTCGATACCGCAACTAACTCACAGGTCGCAGAGATTGAGGTCGGCGCGGCGCCCGCCCAAGTGGCATTCTCGCCGGACGAACGCTTCGTGTACGCCTCGCTCAGTGGGGAAAATGCCGTTGCCAAGGTAGACGTGGCCACCCGCAAGCTGATCGGAAAGACCGCGGTCGGCTCCGGACCGATCCAGACGTTCGTGAGCCCGGACAACAAGTACCTATTGTTACCAACCAGGGCACCGACGACGAACCATGCACAACAGTCTCGATCCTGAGTGTCGATACATTCAAGGTTGTGAAGAGCGTGAAGACGGGCGACGGCGGCCACGGCGTCGTCATTGACCCCTCCAGCCGACACGCGTACGTCACCAACATGGCTGCAGACACGGTCGCCGTCCTCGATCTGAAGTCGCTCACCGTTGTGGCACGTATCCCGGTCGGATCCACACCAAATGGAATCAGCTTCTCAACGCAAACCGTCGAACCGTCCCCGGAAACAAAGTTGGAGCTTCCGGTGGTTTCTGGCGACTCCTCGACGATGAAGCACCAGGCACTTTCAGGCGCTGACGGCGCAGTGCGCATGGGGGAGGTTAGGAGCGAACCAATCGTGCGATTGCGATTGAAGCTTCCTTGATCTTGGCGTCGCCTTCTTCACCGCCGGCAGCGACAGCGGCAACAACACAGTGGCTCATGTGGTCCTCGAGTAAGCCCAAGGCCACGGACTGCAGAGCGCTGGTCATAGCTGATATCTGCGTCAGAATGTCGATGCAGTACAGCTCATCTGCAACCATTCCCTGCAATCCCCTGGCCTGTCCTTCGATTCGTCGGAGGCGCTTCACATACGCGTCTTTGCTTGATATGTAGCCGTGCGGGCCAGCGTGGGTTGTCATCGCGCTCTTGTCGCTGAAATCACTCATTGGTGTGTGTATCCGATCTGGTCTGCCCCGCGCGATCCTGGTGGCCTGCCGGCGAGTGGTGGCACTTTGAATTTTCCGAGTATACCCCCGGGTGGTATACCTCACACGCGGCGGGTTGACCAACTGTGCGCACCGATCTCATGTTGACCGGGTACCCCCCTGGGGTATACCGTGGATGTATCCCCTGGAAGTACGTCCCGACGGTTGCTTCGATCGCCGGGGAACGAAAGGAATCGCGAATACTATGTCGACGTCGAATAAGAACGACCTTGGTCTTACTGACTCTTCGTGCACGTGCGGGTCGCACGATCACAAATCCGAGCGCACCGCAGAACCTACCGGCATGACCACCACTTTCCAGGTATCGGGAATGACCTGCTCTCACTGTGTGAAGAGCGTGACGGCCGAAGTGGGCCAGGTCGCCGGAGCCGAAGCCGTGGACGTTGACCTTGTTCCGGGCGGCGTCTCCGTGGTCACCGTCTCCAGCTCCAGACCCCTCGATCCCGCCGCTGTGGCCGCCGCCATCGATGAGGCAGGCTATGAACTGGTCACGGCGACACGATGATTGGAGAGCAGGTCGACCTTCTCGTCGGCGGCATGACCTGCGCCTCCTGCGCGGCGCGAATTGAAAAAAAACTCAACCGGATGCCCGGGGTCGAGGCATCGGTGAACTACGCCACCGAGAAGGCCAGTGTCCTCATCCCTGACGGCACGACGGTTGAGGATGCCATCGCGGTGATTGAGGAGACCGGATACACGGCCGCACGTCCGAAACCGCCTGAGGCGCCGACACTCGATGTGCCCACGGACCAAGACCGCGCAGTGGCCAGCCTGCGCCAGCGGCTGATCCTGTCCGCCGTGCTCGCCACCCCCGTGCTCCTGCTCTCGATGATCCCCCCGCTGCAATTCACCAATTGGCAATGGCTGGCTCTCACCCTTGCCGCCCCGGTCGCCGCCTGGGGAGCATGGCCGTTCCATCGCGCTGCCTGGGTGAATTTGCGCCACGGTGCTGCGACTATGGACACCCTGATCAGTATCGGAGTGCTCGCCGCACTCGGCTGGTCGCTGTACGCCCTCTTCCTGGGAATGGCTGGAGTCCCGGGCATGACCATGGCCTTCAGCTTTACCGCCACCCCGGGAAGCGGTGCCGATGAAATCTACCTGGAGGTCGCATCCGCCGTCACGGTGTTCATCCTGGCCGGCCGTTACTTCGAGGCCCGTGCGAAGAAACAGTCTGGTGCCGCGCTGAAGGCGCTGCTCGAACTCGGGGCGAAAGAGACGACCCTTCTGCGGGATGGTGTCGAGACCACCGTCCCCACCGCGTCGCTGGTCGTCGGCGACCAGTTCGTCGTCCGTCCCGGCGAGAAGATCGCCACGGATGGAACCGTTGTAGAAGGTAACTCGGCGATCGACGTCAGCATGCTCACCGGCGAGTCCGTTCCGGTCGAGGTCGGGCCCGGCGCAGCCGTGGTCGGCGCCACCTTGAACTCGGGTGGTCGCCTGGTCGTGCGGGCCACCCGCGTTGGCGCGGACACGCAGCTCGCCCAGCTAGGCCGCTTGGTCGAAGAGGCGCAGACCGGTAAGGCCGAGGTACAGCGCCTCGCCGACCGGGTCTCAGCGATCTTCGTCCCGATCGTGATCGGGTTGTCGCTGGCCACCCTTGTGGTCTGGCTGCTGCTCGGAGCAGGGACCGTCGTCGCATTCACCGCGGCCGTGGCAACGCTCATCATCGCGTGCCCGTGCGCGCTCGGCTTGGCGACCCCGACCGCTCTGCTCGTGGGCACCGGGCGTGGTGCGCAGTTGGGCATCCTGATCAAGGGACCCCAGATTCTCGAATCAACCCACCGGGTAGACACCATCGTGCTCGACAAGACCGGCACGGTCACGACCGGCCGGATGACGCTCGTGGCCGCCGTTCCCGTCGCTGGTGGAGACGAGCAGCTCCTGCTTCACCTCGCCGGAGCCGCGGAAACGGGTTCCGAACATCCCATCGCCCAGGCGATTGTGTCTGGTGCCCGGGAACGCGCCGGCGAACTACCGTCTCCCGAGTCCTTCGCGTCGACGGACGGTCTCGGCGTTCAAGCCCTGGTCGGCGGTCGGGTCGTTCTCGTGGGACGTCCGCGCTGGCTGACGGAACAGTGGACTATCCCGCTTCCGTCAGAGCTCGAGACGGTGCTGGCCGCCTTCGAGGCACAGGGTCGAACCGCGGTCGCCGTCGCCTGGGACGGCCAGGCCAGGGGTATCCTCGCCGTCTCTGACGTCGTCAAAGACACCAGCGCTGCCGCGATCGCGGAGTTCCGTCGCCTGGGTCTGCAGCCGGTGCTCCTCACCGGCGACAACGAGGCCGTCGCGGCCTTCGTTGCGGCTGAGGTCGGTATCAGCGACGTTCGTGCCGGTGTGCTGCCGGCCGAGAAAGCGCAGATCATCCGGGAGCTGCAGAGCGAGGGTCGCGTGGTTGCCATGGTCGGCGACGGCGTGAACGACGCTGTGGCACTGGCCACCGCGGACCTGGGCATTGCGATGGGAACGGGAACGGATGTCGCCATCGAGGCCAGCGATCTGACCCTGGTCAGAAGCGACCTCATCGCGGCAGCTGATGCGATCCGACTCTCCCGGCGAACCCTGTCGACCATCAAGGCCAACTTGTTCTGGGCCTTCGCCTACAACGTGGCGGCGATCCCGCTGGCTATGCTGGGCTTGCTCAACCCGTTGATCGCCGGCGCGGCCATGGCACTGTCATCTGTTTTCGTGGTGAGCAACAGCCTCCGGCTGCGCGGCTTTCGCGGACTCAACGTGGCGGGTGCCCCGATACCTACCGGAACGCTCACCGCACATCCTGCCACCATCGGGTGACCTGCGAGATCGCATTCACAGGTCGAGCAGTGTGAAAGTCGATACTGTGGAGGGGTATGCGCGGGAACCAACCGCGACAGGAACGGGACCGGAGGCGACATGAAGCTGGATAGCACAGCACACGTGGTTCCCCGCACGAGGCCTGTCCTCCTGTCTGGTTTGGTGGCGTTGGTCGCCATGGCCGGACTCCTGTTCGGTGTGCTGGCCATGAACTCCACGCATGCCAGTCACGAGACGGGTGGGACCGCGGTTGCATCTGACCCCACCGCGCAGGTCGGTGTCTCCCCCGTTGTCACGGCGGGCGCTGTCTCGGCGGTTTCCGTCATCGCACACACCGGTCTCGGAGTCGTGGATTGTTCCGATTGCATGTTGGACTGTGCGATCCTCGCGATGACCTGCACCATCCTGCTGGTGCTCGCTTCGCTGATCCTGCTGGCTCGGTTACCGTCAACGTACCGCAGGCTGTTCGACGCGGGCGGGCACATCGCTCGGCTCTCTCACCGCCTCGTCCTGGATATTCTCAGGCCGAATCTGACCATTCTTTCCATCAGTCGCATTTAGACCGAACCGCCGCCGACGCGCCCTCATGGACGCGTGGCTTCCTCGCGCCCGCCGGCGCCTCGGTTTCTCAAGTCTGACTAATGAATGGAAAAACAATGCTCAAATCACGTAAGTACCTTCTGACTGGGGCGGCCCTTGCCGCCGTGCTCACGCTCAGCGCCTGCACCAACGGGACAACCCCCGACAGTTCGTCCGGGTCATCCAGCACCCCCACTGCGTCCGCTTCTTTCGGGTCGGCTGATGTGACTTTCGCACAGATGATGATCCCCCACCACGAGCAAGCCGTCGAGATGAGCGAGGACATCCTCGCCAAGGACGAGGTCGACGTGCCCATCACCGACCTCGCCACGCAGATCAAAGCCGCCCAAGAACCGGAAATAGAGCAACTCAGAGACTGGCTCGCCGAGTGGGGCACCGATGAGACCAGCACCGGCGGCATGGATGGGATGTCGGGGATGGGTGACGGTTCCGACGGAATGATGTCCGACGACGACATGATGGCCCTCGAAAATGCGTCGGGCCCGCAGGCCGGCGAGCTATACCTGGAACAGATGATCGTCCACCATCAGGGCGCGATCATGATGGCGGAGCTGGAACTGGATGAAGGTCGAAACGAGGACGCCAAGGCCATGGCGTCGAACATCGTCACGAGCCAGACCGATGAGATCGATGTCATGAAGGACATCCTCTCCACCCCGTAGGACCCCTCACCTTTCCCGGCGGTAAAGCCTATCGAGACCCGTCGCCGTCTGCGGGCGGCAGAAAAACACCAGCGTCATCGGCAGCCCCGCAGGCTGGTACACAAATCGCGCCGACAACAGTCCGACCGACCGGCTCCGCCACCAGTGCGGCGGCGATTGTTCGGCGTCGTGGCGATGGCCTTCGTCGCGCTTTTCGCCGTCAGTGTCTCGCTCCCCGCTCTCGCTCGCAAAACCCGGCCCGGCCGCGGCGAATCCACAGAGCCAACTGGCCGCTGACGCGCCCAAGGTCGTGCCCATCAACGAAGCAGACACCGTCAGCGTCCTGCGCGACGTTTTCACCGTGGGACGAGTGCAGAAGCCGTAGCCAGGCGCCTATAACCAAAGGTCGGGCAGCTATGTCAAGGACGTGACTTCGCCAGTTCAGCGGCCGTTCACAGTCGGGGTCTTCATCACGACGGACTGCGGTCCGCGCGTGCCGTCCTGCGACGGCTGCTCGAGCTTCAACAAGGGCCTGGACATGAATCCCGGCGTGAACACTCCCATCCAGGCAGTCGCGGACGGCATCGTGAAGGACGTCTCGGCAACCGACGCCAGCGGACTCGGCGTGTGCGCCATCATCGAGCACATGATCGACGGCCGCCTGGTCTCGCGATGGTGGCAGTGGGCGTTGCCACCCTGGGGGCTGGAAAATGATGCTACCGATGCCCTCCGGGCGCGGCGGCGGAACGAGCATCGGCTCGGTGTACGGACTCGGAGTGTTCTCCGGTGCCGCCAGCGCGTGCTGCGCCCCAGTCCTCGCCGATGTGGCGGCGCTCTCCGGTGCCGCTTCGTCTTTCCCGGCCGCCGCCGCAGCGGGCGTCGCCTACGTATTCGGGATGGTCGCTCCCCTGTGCGCCTTGGCGTCGGTGTGGGACAGAAAAACTGGGGAGCAAGTCGCCTGCTCGCGGCCACGACCCTTCCGATCGGGCCCCGGGCCCGGTGGCGGTTGTCCGTGGGAACAGTGCTCTCAAGCGGGTTGATGATCGCCATTGGCGTGCTCACCGTCGTCCTCGCGGTGCAGGGACCGGGCATGGCACCGGATGGGTGGCAGGTTGAACTTGCCGCAGCACTGGGGCACTGGGCCGCCGTCATCCAGCAGTTCCTGGCCTTCATTCCAGGGTGGATCTCGACGCTCACCGTCTTCTCCGCTCTCGGCGCTTTGGTCTGGACGGCGCTCCGCAGCCGAAAGCACGCAGCCACGCCGACCGCCTCCGGCAACCGACCCGACCAGGCGCATACGCGCACCCAGACAGAAAAGTCACAGTAATGGCATCACGGGAGAAAGGCCGTCCGGGCATACGCCTGCAGTCACGCGCCAGGAGCACCGGGTTGCGCCGGGCAACGATGGTCGTGAGCATCATGGCGGTTGCGGCAGCCATCCTGGTGGTCATGGAAAGCACTTGGAACGGGACCCCCACGGCTGTGGAAAACACCACCTCCGTCAGTTACGCCGTGGGTGCTCCCGGCCCGGGCGCGGAAGCCCCCGACTTTTCTCTCGCTTCCACGGCTGGGGGGACGGTCAATCTCAGCGACTACCGTGGCGAGTCCGTTCTGCTCTTTTTTCATGAGGGGATCGGGTGTCAGCCGTGCTGGGACCAAATCCGCGATCTGGACGCCGCCCAGACCGAGCTGCAGTCTGTCGGCGTCGATCAGCTCCTCACCATCACCAGCGGGCCGGTGAACCTGATCGCCCAGAAAATGGCCGACGACAAGCTGACGGCGGTCGCTTTGGCCGGCACCCGTCTGGATGTCTCCCTGACTTACCAGACCAACAAGTGAGGAATGATGGGTGAATCCCGCAACGGACACAGCTTCATCCTGGTTGGGCCGACGGGGGAAATTGAGTGGCGCGCCGACTACGGTGGCCCGCCGAACTATACCATGTACGTGCCGGTAGACGAGATACTCACCCAGATGCAGGCTGTCCGGACCGACGCCTGATGCGAATCATCGTACTGACGCAAGCCTCGTGCCACGCCTGCGATCAAGCCAAGCTGGTAGTGTCCCGACTCTCCGCGGACTACTCCTTTCAGGTCGAGGCGATCGGCCTGGACACCGATGAAGGCCGGGCTCTGGCCGCTCGGAACGGCATCATCTTTGCCCCCGGCATCCTGATCGACGACGTCATGTTCAGCTACGGGAGGCTATCGGAGAAGAAGCTGCGGCTCCAGCTGTCCCGCCCCGACGTAGCCGCCCAGGGGCAGCCGGGCTCGAACGGCAGCTCACAGAACGTTGCCGTACACCACAATGCACATCAGCAATAGAGAGGACCGTCCAAATGGAACACCCGAACACAGAGGACAGAGCACATCGGCAGGCGATCGTTGCGGCCGCACGAGCACAGCTGAAGCGGGGCGAGCGGCGTCGGAGCTTCTGGATCTACGGCTTGGGCACCGTCGTCGCAATCACCCTCGTGGCGACCGTTGTCTCCATCTTCATCGTCAACCAGAAAGACCAGGACGCGGCGAGATCGGCAGCAGACAAGCCAATCAGTGGCGTGGAGAGTTCTGATGGATTGAGCCGCGACCACGTGGTCAACGAGGTTGCGTTTCCGACGCTTCCCCCCGTCGGCGGAGATCATTCGGCCGAGCTGACAAACTGCGGCGTGTACACGAAGCCGGTAGACACCTGGCGGGCCGTGCACTCGCTCGAGCATGGCGCGGTGTGGGTCACCTACCGATCCGATCTGCCGCAAGAGCAGATCGACACTCTGACGGCTGATGCCGAGTCGAACCCATACGAACTCTTGAGCCCGTATCCTGACCTCCCCGCCCCGATTGTCGCCAGCGCCTGGGGAAAACAACTGCAACTGGACAACGTGGATGACCCCCGCCTGCAGTTGTTCCTGCAGACCTACCTACAGGGCCCACAGACACCCGAACCCGGCGCACCCTGCTCTGGTGGCGTCCAGGGCTGATCGGCACGGGATCCCGCGGGCGCAGCAGGGACCGTACGTTACTATGGAAGGTAGTTGATTAGGGGTTTTCGTTTCCATTAGAGCGTAGAAGGGAACAACCCATGGTGCGCCCACTCGGCACGCTGGAACAGCACGTCATGGATCGCATCTGGTCCTGGGGGCGCCCGGTCGCCGTTCGCGAGGTGCTGGAGGATCTTCAACGCGAGCGCACACTCGCCTACACAACGGTAATGACAGTTATGGACAACCTGCGCCGCAAAGGCTTTCTGACTCGGGAGAAGGACGGCCGTGCGTATCTTTACCGACCTGCGCAGACTCGTGAGCAGCACACTGCCGCGTTCATGGGGGAAGTCCTTGCCGGAGGAGCTGACACTTCGGTGACATTTTTGCACTTCCTCGACCATATTTCGCCAGAGGAAGTCGCCAGCCTCCGTCTTGCCCTTGACGAGCACCTTCAGGGTCGCACAAGCACCGCGCCATGATTGCTCCAGCCGTTTTGGCGGTCCTCGCCGTGATTCTGGCCGTCCTGGGGCCGACCCTATTGCGCCGGATGTCGTGGCTCGAGCGGTCTCCCCGGATCGGGATCACTGCGTGGCAAACGCTGAGCGTCTCAATTGTTTTGGCGGTGCTGCTTGCCGGTTCGAGCCTGGCCATCCCCGCGATTCCCTGGACCATCAACCTCGCCGACTGGATCCGTACCTGCGCGATGGCCCTCCTCGCGCAATACTCCACGCCAGGCGGTGCCGTGGTCAGCGCCACCGGCGCTGCCGCCGCAAGTGCCATCCTCGTCCGGGTCGCCTATTGCCTGGCCGCGGACCGGGCAATCGCAGCCCGCAACAGGAAAGTACAACTGGACGCCCTGGCCCTCATTGCGCGACCCCACCTCCGATACGACGCTCTCGTCGTCGACCATCCGGCCGCCGCCGTGTACTGCCTACCAGGCAGGGTCCGTCAGGTCGTCTTGACCAGTGCCGCCCTGTCGGCGTTGGATCACAATCAGCTCCTCGCCGTTCTGGCCCACGAACGGGCCCACCTGCGGGGACGTCACGACCTCATCCTCGCGGCGGCCGACGCGCTACAGCATGCATTCCCCCGTGTCCCAGCATTTCGAACCGCACGCAGAGAACTGGGCCGGCTCGTCGAGATGCTCGCCGATGACAGTGCGGCCCGTCATAGTGACCGGACCACAGTCGCCACCGCCTTGGTGCGCCTGGCTGAACACGGGCTGACCCCCGCGGCGGCCCTCGGTGCTGGCGGAGAATCAGCTCCCAGCCGAGTCAGGAGACTTATTTCACCGACTCGGCCCCTCGGCGCCGGGAAGACAACCGTCGCTGCTTTGGCTATGGGATTGTTGATCGCCTTGCCCTTGTTCCTCGCCATCGCCCCCGCATCCGCAGCAGGAACAATGGACCCGTGCCCGGAGGACGAGCAGTCCTTGACGATGTGATCGACGCTGCGCATTCCCCCGGAAGCCCGGATCTCACACTGCAACCGCACTGACGGCCATCGAACAGGTGTTGAGGCTGAATAAGAACCTCAATTCGGCAGATGCAGCGTGTCCACCTCCGGGCGCAGTGTGGTCAACTCCATTTCATCAGCCGCCGACAGCGACTTCGGCGCATCAGCTGTCGTCTTCCCTCGCATCATGAACCACATCATCAAGCCCATAGCCGCTGGGCAGGCCAGGAGGGCCAGACCATAGAGCGCCGTACTCACCGTGACGCCTCCAGGCTTTTATTGCCAGCCTCCGACGAAGCGTCGCCAGCCGGGTGATGGGCCATCATCTGCTCGTGCATTTTCGCCATGCCGGGTGCACCGGCCGTCATATCAGCCGTGTCGGACATCCCGGCCATCATCTGTTCGTGCATTTTCACCAGGCCAGGTGCTCTGTGCATCGCGGCCATGTGTCCGCGGGCGCTATCCTCGGCCTGACCCGCCGGGGCCGGAGGGCTGCTGCCCTCGGCCGCGTAGGCCGGAGCGACGGTGCCTGCTGCAAGCAACGCTCCAGCGGCCAGGGAGATGATCCAGATTCGTGAGCGCATGAGCGCCTCCTTCTTTGTCTACTATCTTTCATAGTAGTAGCCGAAGTTGGCTCCCGTCGCAGTGAACCGCGGTCACACAGGAAAGCCCCTGTCAGGAGTCGTTGTTACTTTGCTTCAATGACGCCCATCATCCCGTTGTCCTCGTGATCGAGGATGTGGCAGTGATAGACAGTCCGTCCGGCGAAGTCGTCGAAGGCGATGCGGACCTTCACTCGTCCCCCTGCCGGAACATTGACAACGTCTTGCCGAACCACCAACTCGACCGCCCTGCCATTTTCCTCAACGAGCTGCATTGGCCAAACGTGCAGGTGCAGGGGGTGGTCCATCTGGCTGGTGTTTGTCAGGGTCCATTCTTCGATGCTGTCGGCCTGAACCGTGGTGTCTGTTCTGTCCGCATCGAACACCTCTTTATTAATGGTGAAACTCATCATCGAGCCGCCCCTCATCCCGCCCATTCCCATCCCGAACGTGAGCTCGCGACGCGCCGTCACGGGCCGCGAACGAAGATCTGGGGGCACGGCCTGCTCGGGGACTGCGGACAGGGCGGTCATCGCATCACCGGACACCGTTAGTGTCGCCACTGAAAAGCCGCGAGGGTTGCTCTGAGCGTCCTGCCCGCTTGGTCCAGCGCCGCCGCCCATCATCCCGCCCATCATTCCGTTCGGGCCGCCGCGGTCGTAGGGCAGGGTCTGGAAGATGGATGTCCCTGAGACAGCGGTAACCAGGAGGTCCGCTCGGTTGCCGGGTAACAGCACTACCTCATCGACGTCGCCGGGGGTCTGGAACCGTCCCGAGTCGATGCCGAGGAGTTGTAGTTCCTGCCCGTCGAGACGCAGCCGCAGGTACCGGGACACACAGGCGTTGACGATGCGCCAACGTTCGCGTTCCCCCGGACGGGCGGTCATCACCGGATTCACCTGCCCGTTGACCAGAACGAGTTGTCCTTCCCGTCCCGCCATCTGTTCCGACGGCGTGACGGGAGGGATGCGGCCCAGGCTGTCCAGTGTGATGTCTGAGATGACGAGCACGCGCTCTCGCGTTGCCCTGATGGGAGTGGGGTCCTCGACAATGATGGCCCCGTAAAGGCCGCCGAAGACCTGATCGGCGACGAACCCGTGGTGGTGCGGGTGATACCAGTACACTCCCGGCGGGTGATCAGGCGGCAGCTGATATTCGTAGTCGAATGACTCTCCGGCCTTCACGGTCACGAACATGTTGTCGCCGTTGTCCGACGGAGAAACATGCAATCCGTGCACGTGCAGGTTGCTCGGATCGTTGAGGCCGTTGTGCAGGCTCACATTGAGCGTGTCGCCCGCCTGAACGCGTAGGGTAGGCCCCGGCACGCCCCCGTTATAGCTCAGCACGGTGGCACCGCGACCGGAAATCTTCACGTCCCCCGGTGCAGCATCCAGGCGTACCTTGAGGCGGCCATCGGCGCTACGCAGCTCGGGCGGCTGAACCAGTGGATCCCCGGAGGGCGCCCCAAAGCCTGAGCTGGTGGCCGAAGGCGATGCTGTCTGCTGGCTCCAGAGAAGTCCCGCTCCCCCGGCAACCGTGCTCGCCAGCCCGAGGCCACCGAGCGTGAGAGCGCTTCGACGGCTGAGAGGCTTCACCGCTTATCCTCGCCCAAGACTGCGCGCTGTTCGCGGTACTGCTCTGCGGTCAGCTCACCCCTGGCGAAACGTTCATCCAGTATCTGGCGCGCGCGGCCTAGCCCAACCTCTCCCCCCTGTTTCCGCCCGACACTACGATCGCCAGAAAACAGCCGAACCATGAGCACGACCAGCAACGAGATACCGACAATTGTCAGCAGCCCGAAGAGCCAGTACAGCCCCATACTTCCTCCATAGCCCCACATCATGATCCGACTCCTTCGACTCATATTTCGAGAATAGACACTGCCGCAAGCATACCCCTTGGGGTATTTTGGACAATCAAACGGCGTGCACCACTCCCCCTTTTCAGGCGGTGCATCCTCCCGGAAGGGGTAGTCGTTCAGTGCGCCTCAAGCCGTCACGGCGAGCAGCGAACGACAAGTGAGCCGTGAGCCGGTAGAAGCATTCCGGAATACTATCTATCCTAGTAGCGTTGCCTGATTAACGACCCAGAGGCCCTACGACAGCCTCCCACCGACGAGGTGGATCGCCCCGATCGTATACCCCCCATGGGTATAGGCTGAGAGTGTTCGACACGGAGATTGTCGCTGTGAGGCCGATTCTTCAGAATGGAAGATTCACATGACTCAGGAAGCCGAAACTACTGTCCTCGAAGTGCAGGGCGTTCAATGGGCATCCTCGCGAGCGATCGTCGAGTCGGTGCTCGCCCGCCGCCCCGGCGTGTTGAGCGTTGATGCGAATCCGGTAGCGCAAACCGCGAGCGTGACCTTCGATCCCAGGCAGACCTCCGTCACTGATCTGGCGGCATGGGTCCGGGAATGCGGTTACCACTGCGCTGGACGCTCCGTGCCCGATCACATCTGCGATCCGGTGGCGTCATCCGTCACCGACCACACCGAACATGAAATGAAGACCGGACAACCGCCTCGAACCATGCAGGAGACCATGGGGCATGGTGGCGCGCACGGCGACATGTCCATGGCCGGCATGATCCGGGACATGCGCAACCGGTTCATGGTGGCGGTGATCCTGTCGGTTCCGATCACCCTGTGGTCGCCGATCGGCCGCGACGTTTTCGGTTTCGCGGTTCCTGCCCCGTTCGGGCTGCGGGATGACGTTTTCGCGTTGATCCTGTCTCTGCCGGTCATTTTCTATTCGGCTTGGATCTTTTTCGATGGGGCCTTCCGGGCGCTGCGGGCTCGAACCCTGGACATGATGGTTCTGGTAGCCGTCGGTGTCGGAGCGGGCTGGCTCTATAGCCTGTCTGTCACCCTTACCGGTGGTGGGGAAGTTTTCTACGAGGCTGCGACCGTTCTGACCAGCTTCGTCCTCCTGGGCCACTGGTTTGAAATGCGTGCCAGGGGCGGCGCAAACGACGCCATCCGCACGCTGCTCGAGTTGGCACCGTCGATGGCATTCGTCATCCGAGACGGGGAACCGGTTGAGGTCGCGACCGCGGAGGTTGTCCCGGGCGACCTCCTCCTGGTTCGGCCCGGAGCAAAAGTTCCAACTGACGCCGTCGTAGAAGACGGTGAGTCCGACATCGACGAATCCATGGTCACCGGGGAGAGCCTTCCCGTCGCCAAGAGCATCGGATCCAACGTGATCGGCGCCACAGTGAACACCACCGGAACCCTTCGCGTGCGGGCGACCAAAGTCGGCGCCGATACCGCACTCGCGCAGATCGTGGCCCTGGTTCAGGAAGCACAGAACTCCAAGGCCCCCGGACAACGGCTAGCCGACCGCGCGGCCTTCTGGCTTGTGCTCGTAGCCCTCATTGGCGGCAGCGCCACCCTGGGTGCGTGGCTCTTGGCCGGCGCGAGCCTTCCTACCGCGATCCTCTTTGCGATCACCGTCGTCGTCATCACCTGCCCGGATGCGTTGGGCCTGGCGACACCGACCGCCATCATGGTCGGCACCGGCCTGGGCGCCAAACGCGGTGTCCTCTTTAAAACTGCGACCGCGTTGGAGACTTCAGCTCGAATCGACACGGTCGTCCTGGACAAGACGGGAACTCTGACCCGGGGCGAACCAGAGGTGACGGACTTCATTGCTGTTGGGATGGATGAGGTCGAGTTGTTGGCCCTTGTCGCTGCAGTGGAACGGGAGTCCGAGCATCCGCTCGCCGCAGCCGTCGTCAGTTACGCCGTCGGGCGCGGCGCGACTGCGTTGGAAGCATCTGCGTTCCGCAATGTTCCGGGACATGGTGCCGGCGCAACAGTCGCAGGACGCCAGGTGTTCGTCGGCAACCGCAAACTCATGGTCGCCCAGGGCATCGATATTGATCCGGTGTCCGCCCAGCGTCAGACGTTGGCCGCCACCGGACGGACGGCGGTCCTCGTCGCCGTCGACGGGAAGGCCGCTGGGGTCATCGCCTTGGCTGACGCCGTTCGAGAGACCGCGGCGGCCGCCGTTGTCGCTCTTCACGAAGCGGGAATCGAGGTCGTCATGCTCACCGGCGACAATGAGGCGACCGCGCAGCGGATCGCATCCATGCTCCAGATCGATGTTGTGATCGCCGAGGTGCTCCCGGAAGACAAGGCCGCGAAAATCAAGGAGCTGCAGGCGTCCGGCAAGCGAGTCGCGATGGTCGGCGACGGAGTCAACGACGCTCCGGCCTTGGCACAGGCGGACCTGGGCATCGCCATCGGGGCGGGGACGGACGTCGCCATCGACACGGCGGACGTAGTCCTGATGCGGTCAGACCCCCTCGACGTCCCCATCGCCCTGCGCATCGGGAAAGGCACCGTGCGCAAAATGCGCCAAAACCTCGGCTGGGCGGTCGGCTACAACGCGATCGCGCTCCCCATTGCCGCCGGCGTTTTCTTTCCGACGTTCGGCATCCGGCTCAGTCCGGAAATCGCCGCCATCTCCATGTCCGGCTCCAGCGTCATCGTCGCGGTCAACGCGCTGCTGCTCAAGCGGCTGCGCCTCCCGCGACAGCCCGAGAGCACGACGGCCACCACATCGGCTGACGGAGCAGGGAATGACGTCGGAGTTTCAGCCTGATCTGGCGCCGGCCCGCAGGGGTACCACGACCGCGAATCTGGCTCCCTGCCCTGTCCCTCCCGACGAGGCCTTCACGTCCCCGCCGTGCGCACGCGCTATTTCCCGGGCGATCGTGAGACCGATCCCTGATCCGGCGGAGCGGCGGGCCTGTCCGGGCACACGGTAGAACCGCTCGAAAACACGGTCTGTGTCCTCCTCGGCCAGGCCCACTCCCGTGTCGATCACGACGACCTCACCACGGCCGTCGGCGCCGTGCGTCGTGATGGTGACCGCACCGCCCGCCGGGGTGGCGAGCAGGGCGTTGCCGAAAAGGTTGGTCAGAACCTGGGTGATCCGGTCCGGGTCCACGTGCACGGGCAGCGGCGTGGCGACGTTGAGTGTCAACGTCACGCCCGAATCTTCGAATTGCGGAGCGAGCCGGTTGGCCGTGCGGCGAGCAAGATCGGCCAGGTCGGCATCGACTGGATGCAGGTCGAGCCGCTGTTCTTGAGCGCGCGACAGGCTGGACAGGTCATCGGAGAGGCGATGCAGGCGGCGCAGTTCCTCGCTGAGGGAGGCGAATGTGTCGGGGCTGGCGGTGAACACGCCATCGATCAGCCCCTCGACGTAGCCGTCCAGAACGGTCAGTGGGGTTCGCATTTCATGCGCAACCTCCCCGAGCAGCCGGGTTCGCCGTGACTCGGTATCGGCCAGGGCCTGGGCCAGCGTGTTGACGTCTGTGGCCAGCGCTGCGAGTTCCGGCTCGGAGGGGACGGGGACCCTGCCTCCGTATTTTCCGGCAGCGATCAGTTTGGTCGCGGCCCGCACAGCGTTGAGGGGGCGAAGTAGGCGCCCCGTGACTGCCGCGGCGACGAAACCTGCGGCGATGACGCTGGCCAGTACCCCGACGATCAGCGAGGTCGTGAGCGCGGATAGGAAGGCGGAGCGCACGCTGGTCGCGTCCATGGCCCCCATCGACATTCCGGTGCCCTCACTGTCCATCATCATCCCCAGCCGGTCTTCGAACAGTCGAGGAGCGAGCAGCGAGATCGTCAGATAAGCCACCATGCCGCCGACCACGGCAATAGCGGCATAGGAGATGAACAGGCGCAGCGAGAGGCGCATCTTCATCTGGGCCCGGCCACAAACTTGTAGCCCACGCCCCGCACCGTGGCGATCAGGTGTGGATCGCCGGCATCGTCGCCGAGTCGTGCGCGCAAACTGCGGATGTGAACATCGACGACCCGTTCGTCGCCGTAGAAATCGTAGCCCCAGACTTTTTTAAGCAGTTGTGCCCGGGAAAACACCCGCCCGGGCTCGGTTGCGAGTGCGGTGAGAAGATCAAACTCCAGGCTCGACAACCCCACGGAGACTCCATTCGCCTCAACCTCTCGGTGGGCGGGTTTGATGGACAAGCCATCGAAGCGAAGCAGGGCGTCTCTGTCGGTTCGCTCATCCCGATTGTCACGACGGAGCATTGCCTTCACTCGAGCCGTCACCTCGCGCGGGCTGAATGGCTTGGTCACATAGTCATCCGCACCCACACCGAGCCCCACGAGCTTGTCGACCTCCTCCGCCCTGGCCGTGACGAGGATCACGTACGCGTCGCTGAAGCCTCGCAACTGCCGGAGAACCTCCAGCCCGTCGATCCCCGGCAGCATTACATCCAGCAGCACGAGAGCGGGAGGGTCCTTATGGAGCACCGCAAGCGCCTCGGCGCCGTCCGCGGCCTCCGCTACGTCATAACCTTCCGCTTCCAGGTAGCCGCGCAGGACCGTCCTGATCTGCGCCTCGTCGTCGACAACCAGGACCTTCTGCATCGCTCACCCCTTTTCTTCTGATTATCGCCGTGCGGCGGCACGGACTCTGCACTGCGCCCCAGGGACTCGGCGAGGGAGGACCAACTCAGGCCTTACCTCTCGAGCACCTGCAACCGTTCTCGGTATTCCGTTTCATTCAATTCACCCTTCGCGAAGCGATCATCGAGTATTTGACGCGCTGGACTGCGCTCGCCTTGTCCGCGGCTCAGCGGAGTAGTCCCGCGGAACCCTCCGCGTTCAGTTCCGTCAGCAAAAGCCCGCACAACCCAGACAACAAGGAGGATGACTGCGACGAGCATGAGCAGCCCTACCGGCCATCCCCACAGCATGTTGTATCCGTTTCCCCACATCATTTCTTCTGCTCCTTCAGTTTGTGTTTATTTTCGTACATCCAGGCAGCCCGTGGACCGGTCCGCCTGTTCAGGAGACGGTCAGGTCCGCGCCATCCCCAAGCCCATCCCTACGCCCATCCCTGCGCCCGAGTGCATACCGACTCCCGAACCCATGCCCATCCCCTCACCTGGGGTGTGGGTCGCGTTCAGCATCGGGTCAATGCGGCTCCTCATCTGTTCTACGGCTGCCTGCCTGTCATCAGATGACAGAGTGCTGTTGGAGTCGAGAGTGGTCCTCTGCTGCGAGAGAATTGCGTCTTTGAGCCCAGAAACCGATTTGCCCTGGGCTTCAGCGATATCCGCGAGGGACCCACCCGACTGGACCCGGTCCTGCAGCTCCGTCCGACTCAAGCCGAGGTAGCTCGCGATCGCGACCATGGGCGAACTCTGCCCGAATGCCATGCCGGCCAAGTGGCCTGACCGGTGCTCGCCAACTGACGACGAGGTCGTCGATGGTGGCTGGGAAATAGCCCCATCACCGGTAGATGCCTGCGCCGCGGCAACACCGCCCGTGACAAGCGCTCCGACAAGCCCGAGTCCCGCAACACCAGCGGTCATGTTCTTCCGATTGAATTTCATCAGTCTCAACACCTTTCGCGTTCAGTCACCAAGTTGGTGTCTACACACCAGCATGCAGACCGCGCATGAAGCTCCAGCCCCCGAGCATGTGAAGGTTTGATGAAACGCGCTGGCCAGGCTCATACCAATCCGCAAAGCGCATGCCGACGGTCGTTATGCGTCGATTCCTGACACCGACGGCGCAGCAACCAACCGTCAACTGTTCGAGTCATCGTCTGAAAATCAGATTGTCCACCGCATCCCGACAAGCCGGGAAAGACATCGCAGTGTGCACCTTGGCGCTGCGGGCTGAACGCCGAACGGCGCCGAGCGTCAGCCCGGTTGCGTCGTTACGAAAGCGAATCAACCCGGGCGGCGAAACGCCGCTGCAGCCCCGCATGGCGCTTGTGATAGTGGTTCTAAACACCGAGGCGGACCCGGGCCAAGGGGAGAGGATGGGCGATGGGTGATATCGCCGCGAAAGCCTGCACCTGTTACTGCTGGGGTACCTGGACTCGAACCAAGAACAACTGAACCAGAATCAGTCGTGTTGCCAATTACACCATACCCCACTGCCTGTTCCTCAGAACGGACCGACTCGTAACTCTAACCCACTCAGAGTGCCGGGACAAACCCAGAGCCGAAATCATCGCCGGCTCGAGCCGGTTGCCGGGGCAGACCCCGAGGGGCCCGACACCGCGCGGCCAGTCACTCGAGAGTGGTGGCAGCCAGACGTGCAAGACGCAGCACGGACTCCGCCTTGCCCAGGATCTCCATCGACTCGAACAGCGGCGGCGAGATGCGCCGGCCGGAGACCGCGACCCGGAGGGGGCCGAAGGCCACGCGCGGCTTGAGCGCGAGCCCGTCGATCAGCGTCTCGGTAAGGGTGGTGTGCACGCGGTCGTGCGTCCATTCCGCTTCGGGAATGTCGAGCAGCGCTGCCGTGGACGTGGCGAGGATCTCGCGCGTGTTCTGCGGGAGCGAGGCGAGGGCATCCGGCTGGTAGGCCAGCGAGTCGCCGCCGATGAACAGGAAACCGAGCATGCCGGGTGCCTCGCCGAGCAGGGCGATGCGTTCCTGCACTAGCGGTGCGGCGGCCTCGAGAATAGCCTGCTGCACCTCGCTGAGTGGTTCGGTCACGTCGCCGGCGGCCACCAGGTACGGGATGACCCGGGCGGCGAAATCGGCCGGGTCGAGCAGCCGGATGTGGTCGCCGTTGAGCGACTCGGCCTTCTTGAGGTCGAAGCGGGCCGGGTTCGGCAGCACGTCGACGACGTCGAACGCGGCGATCATCTCATCGATCGTGAACACGTCGCGGTCGCTGGAGAGGGACCAGCCGAGCAGCGACAGGTAGTTGACCAGTCCCTCGGGAACGAAGCCGCGGGCGCGGTGGTGGAACAGGTTGGACTCGGGGTCGCGCTTGGAGAGCTTTTTGTTGCCCTCGCCCATGACGTAGGGCATGTGCCCGAAACGCGGCACGAACGTGGCCAGTCCGATGTCGATCAGCGCGTGGTACAGGGCGATCTGGCGCGGCGTGGAGGAGAGCAGGTCTTCGCCGCGCAGCACGTGGGTGACGCCCATCATGGCGTCGTCGACCGGGTTCACGAACGGGTACAACGGATGCCCGTTGGGCCGCACGACGACGAAGTCGCTGAACGAGCCGGCCGGGAAGGTGATCTCGCCGCGAACCAGGTCGTCGAAGGAGATGTCCGTGTCGGGCACCTTGAGGCGGAGCGCCGGCGAGCGGCCCTCTGCACGGAAGGCCGCCTTCTTCTCATCGCTGAGGTCGCGCTCGAAGTTGTCGTATCCGGCCTTCGGGTCGCGGCCGAGGGCGACGTTTCGCACCTCGATCTCCTCGCCGGTGGCGAAGCTCTCGTAAATGTGACCGGACGCCTTGAGCTGCTCGATCACGTCACGGTAGATGTCGTAGCGCTCGGACTGGCGGTAGGGAGCGTGCGGTCCGCCGACCTCGACGCCCTCGTCCCAGTCCAGGCGCAGCCAGTGCAGCGCGTCGAGGAGCTGCACGAAGCTCTCCTCGGTATCGCGGGCCGGATCGGTGTCTTCGATCCGGAAGATGAACGTGCCGCCGGTGTGCCGGGCGTAAGCCCAGTTGAAGAGCGCCGTGCGGATCAGACCGACGTGCGGCGTTCCGGTCGGCGAGGGGCAGAACCGAACGCGAACGTCGGTGCCGGTGGCAGTGGAAAACGGGTGCGCAATTGTCTCAGACATCACCCCCGATTCTAGTTGCCTCCGGGTGAGGGCGCGGGTGGGGATACGGGTGGCGCCGCGGGTGGCGCGTCCGGTCCGGCCAGCGCGGCGAGCCGGCGCAGGGTGACGGCAATGGCCGCCACGCCCGCGGACCCAGTGACCGTGACCGTGTGCAGGGTGCGGTGGTCGCGGCCGCGGGTGGGCCGGATGGCGACGAGAGGCTGCGCGCCGACGGAGTCGAGGGCAAGCGCGGGCAGCATCGCCACCCCGATGCCGGCCGCCACGAGGCCGAGCACGGCGGCCGCGTTGTCGGTCTCGTAAGAGATGCGGGGCGTGAAACCGTTGTGACCGCAAAGCTCCAGCAGGTGGCCGCGGCACCGAGGACATCCGCCGATCCAATTCTCCTCGGCCAGGTCGCCGAGGTCGACTGCGCTGTTTTTGGCCAGGGCGTGTCCGGCCGGCAGCACGAGCATCATCTCGTCCCGGCGGAGCCGGGTCACGACGAGGCCCTCGGCGCTGTCCCGGTGAGGGTCGACCCGGTCGCCGGGGTAGCTGAACGTGATCGCCAGATCGGCCTGGTTCTGGCGCACCAGAGCCACGGCTTCGGGCGGCTCAGCCTCAAGGTAGGTGACGCTGACTCCCGGATGGCGGCGCTGCAGGTCAGCGAGCAGGCGCGGCACAATGGTCGCCGAGGCGGAGGGGAACGCCGCCAGACGCACCCGGCCCGCGCGCAGGCCGCGCAGCTCGGACAATTCCCCCGCGGCGGCGTCCAGGGCCCCGCTCACGATGGCGGCGTGCCGGGCGAGCAGCCGGCCGGTCTCGGTGAGCCGCACGCCGCGGCCGATGCGTTCGATCACGGCCATCCCGATGCGCTGCTCGAGCCGTCTAAGCTGCTGGCTCACGGCGGGCTGGCTGTAGCCGAGCGCCGCCGCGGCCGCCGTGATCGAGCCGCAGTCGGCGAGCGCACCCACGACGCGCAGCATGGTGGAGTCGAGTTCGGGCTGGACGATGGCGGGCACGAAGTGATCATAACTGATGCTTATGGATTGCCTCAGCTACTGGTTATTGTCAAATGAATAGGCCGGTCGCATGCTGGAGAAATGATCCAGAGCGACTCTTCCGCGTCCCGTTCGACGCTGCCGGCCCGCATCGGCGTGCGCGAGGCGCGCGAGCGGTTCCGGGGCGGCCGCGGCTATCTGGCGGCCTGCACGCTCGGGCTGCCGACCCGGGAAACGGAAGCGGCCCTGCGCCTGGACGCCGACGCCTGGGCGCTGGGCACCGCGTCGGCGGCGGGGTACGCCGCCGTGGTCGAACGGGTCCGACACGCGTATGCCAGACTCGTCGCTGTTCCGGTGAGCCGGGTCGCGATCGGGTCTCAGGCGTCCGTGCTGGCCGGCCTGCTCGCCGCGAGCGTTCCCGACGGCGCCGAGGTGCTCTGCGTCGATGGCGATTTCAGCTCGATGGTGTTCCCGTTCCTCAGCCAGGCGCACCGCGGGGTCACCGTGCGGCACCTGCCTCTGGCCGAGCTGGCCGTCGGGATCACCGCCGACACCTGGCTTGTGGCGTTCTCGCTCGTGCAGTCCGCCACCGGTGCCGTCGCCGACACCGCGGGGATCGTGGCCGCCGCCCGTGCTTACGGGTGCTTCACCCTCTGCGACACGACGCAGGCCGCCGGGTGGATGCCGGTGGACGCATCCGTCTTCGACGCCTCTATCTGCCACAGTTACAAGTGGCTCTGCGCCCCGCGCGGCGTGGCCTTCCTGACCGTGGCCGAGCGGCTGGCCGTACTGCTGCACCCGGTGCAGGCGGGCTGGTATGCCGGCCGGGACCCGTGGGCCTCCTGTTACGGACCGGACATGAACCTTGCGGCTGATGCGCGCCGATTCGACGTCTCCCCGGCCTGGAACTCCTGGGTGGGCGCCGAACCCGCACTGGAGCTGTTCGGGCGGCTCGACCTGTCGACGGTGCGCGACCACGCGGTGGCGCTAGGCGACGCGCTCTGCGCCGGGCTCGGGCTCGCCCCGGCCGGGCAGTCGATCGTGACCTGGCCGGATGCCGACGGCACCGACCTTGAACGCCTCACCCGGGCCGGTCTCACCGCGTCGCGCAGGGCCGGGCGGGCCCGCGTCGCCTTCCACCTGTGGAATGACGAGGACGACGTCGCCGACGCCCTGCGCGCCCTGCGTCCGTAGCCGGGTCACGACGGGCGCGACCGCAGGGCCTGCTCGGCCAGAGGGCCTCGCGGCGACTCGACTACTTCTGTGCGGTGACGGCGGTGATGATCGCGCCGGCGAGAGCAGCGGAGGAAGCCGGATTCTGGCCGGTGTACAGGTTGCGGTCGATCTCCATGTGCTCGGCCCAGGCTGCGCCGGCGACGAAGTCGGCGCCCAGCGCGACCAGGCGGCTCTGCACGAGCCACGGCGCCTTGGGGGCGAGGCCGCCGAGAGTCTCCTCCTCATCGGTGAAGCCGGTCATGCGGTAGCCGGTGAAGGGCCAGCTGCCGTCGGCTCGCTGGGCGGCGAGCATGGCGGCCGGGGCGTGGCAGAGCACGCCGAGAATCGTTCCGGAGTCGAGGGCTTCGGTCATGATACGTCCGGAGTCGGCGTCGACGGCCAGGTCCTCCATCGGGGCGTGGCCGCCGGGGTAGAAGACGACGTCGTAGTCGGCGACCGTGATGTCACTGATCGAGCGGGGCTCGTCGAGTTCACTGCCGATGGTGTCGAGGTAGGCGACGATGGCCGCGGCCCGGTCTTCCCCGCCGGCCGCCTGGGGTGCCAGGCTTCCCGCGTCGATGGTGGGGGCGATGCCGCCGGGCGTCGCGATGGTGATCCGCCAGCCGGCCTCGGTGAACAGGCGGTGCGGTTCGGCGAGCTCTTCGGCCCAGTAGCCGGTGGGGTGCAGGCTGCCGTCGTTGAGGGTCCAGTGATCGGCGGCGCTGACGACAAAAAGTACGGAATTCATGGGTTCTCCAGAGTGTGTGATCGTGTGAAATGGATGCTGTCGGGAAAGTCAGACGTTCGTGCGGACGACCATCTTGCCGGTGTTCTCGCCACGCATGAGGCCGAGGAAGGCGTCGACCGCGTGGTCGATCCCGTCGACCACGGTCTCGTCGAAGACGACGTCGCCCGCGGCGAGCCAGCCGGCCATGTCGGCCGAGAACGCGGGGAAATGCTGCACGTAGTTGCCCACGATGAAGCCCTTGAGGGTCAGCCCGCGACCGATCATGTTCGCCAGGTTGCGCGGGCCGCCGGTCGCCTCGGTGTTGTTGTAGACGGAGATCGCACCACAGAGGGCGGCGCGTCCGCCGTCGTTGAAGCTGGCCAGTGCCGCCTCGAGGTGCTCGCCGCCGACGTTGTCGAAGTAGACGTCGATGCCGTCCGGAGCCGCGGCGGCGAGCTGCTTGGCGATGTCGCCGTCCTTGTAGTTGAAGGCGGCGTCGAAGCCGTACTTCTCGGTCAGCAGGGCGACCTTCTCGGCCGACCCGGCGGAACCGATCACGCGCTTCGCGCCCTTGAGACGGGCGATCTGGCCGACCATGCTGCCTACGGCCCCGGCCGCGCCGGAAACGAAAACGGTGTCGCCTTCCGTGAGCCCGGCCACCTCGAGCAGGCCCACGTAGGCGGTGAGTGCGGTCATGCCCAGCACGCCGAGGTAGGCGGAGAGAGGCACGCCGGGGATTTCCGGGACGACGCGGAAGCCGGAGGCCTCCTCCTGTACCAGGTCGCGCCAGCCGAACTGGTGCACGACCACGTCGCCGACGGCAACCGCGTCAGAGGCGGATGCGACGACGCGGCCGACGGCCCCGCCCGTCATCGTCTCGTTGAGGGCGTAGGGGGCGGAGTAGGACTTGGCGTCGTTCATCCGGCCGCGCATGTAGGGGTCGACCGAGACGAACTCGTTGGCCACGCGAACCTGACCGGGGGTCAGCTCGGGCAGGTCGATGCGGATGGTGCCGAAGTCGGCATCCGTTGGCCAGCCGGTGGGGCGGGCGACAAGCTGGATCTGGGTGCTGGTGATGGTGATGGACGAGGCCATGGCGGCTCCTCTGCTTCTTTGTAACGAATGTTTTAATATATTGTGTACTGAGCGATACACAAAACCACTCACAGCGAAAACGGAGGAAACACCATGGGGCGGCTGCAGAGTTTCGAGCGCACGACCGTCGTCCAGGCGGCCAGGGACCTGTTCTGGGACAAGGGCTTCGAGGCTACCTCGCTCGCCGACCTCGAAGATGCGACCGGTCTCCGGCGATCCAGCCTCTACCATGCCTTCGGCAGCAAGCGTGGCCTGTTCGACGCCGCCGTCGAGGACTACCAGGCCTCCGTCATCCGCCCGAGATTGCGGACTCTGACCGGGCCGGGGATCGGCCGGGCCTCGCTGCTGGCCTACTTCAGCGAACTCAGGTCGGCGGTCTCCGCCCTGCCGGAGGACTCCCCTCGCCGCGGCTGCCTGCTGGTGAACTGCGCCGCAGGCCTCGCCGGGCAC
The DNA here is from genome assembly GCF_004403145.1 of Cryobacterium sp. TMT1-62. Taxonomy (NCBI): domain Bacteria; kingdom Bacillati; phylum Actinomycetota; class Actinomycetes; order Micrococcales; family Microbacteriaceae; genus Cryobacterium; species Cryobacterium sp. TMT1-62. The sequence goes on from NZ_SOGZ01000002.1 coordinate 78,313, forward strand.
GACGACTTGGCCCGCCAGGTCGTGGAGGGCTACCGGTCCGAGCTGACGGAAACCCTTCAGGACGCCCTCCGGGCGGCCGGGACCGCGGCCGGAGGAAGCGCGCCGGACCGCGCCCGCACCCTGGCTTCGCTCGGCATGAGCGCCATGCTGCTCGCCCGGGTCAACGCGACCGAATCGGTGGCGTTGCTGGATACGGCGACGGAGCAGATCCGGTCCTGGTTTCCCGTGCACGCCGCAACCGACGCCTGACGATCAGGCGCGCCGCACCGGATTCGTCAGCACGCCGATGCCGGCGATCTCCACCTGCACGGCGTCACCATGCACGACGGAGGCGGACCGGTCTGGGGCACCCGTCAGAATGACGTCGCCCGGCAGCAGGGTGAACACGCTGGAGACGAAGGAGATCATCTCAGCAACGGTGTACTTGAGCAGCGTCGCATTGCCCTTCTGGAAGACCTCGCCGTTGATGCGGGACTCGATGGTCAACGCGGTCCAATCGTATTCGGTGTCGATGACCGGTCCGAGCGGGCAGAACGAGTCGAAGCTTTTGGCCCGTGTGAGGTCGCCGTCGCGCTCCTGCAGATCGCGGGCGGTGACATCGTTTGCTACCGTGTAGCCCCAGATGGAGTCCTCGGCGGCGTCGACGGACACGTTGCGGGTGATCTTGCCGATCACGATCGCGAGCTCGCCCTCGACGTGCACGTTGTCCGTGGACACCGGCACGGTGATCGGGTCGCCGGGGCCGACGACGCAGGTGTTCGGTTTGAGGAAAAACCTGGGCTCACCGGGCGAGCGGGCCGCGGTGGACTGCTCGGCCGCGTCGGTGAAGTAGGACCACGCCATGCCCACGATCTTCGACCGCGGGATCACCGGGGCGAGCAGCTTCACGTCGCGCAGGGCCACGCGCTCCCCGGACGGGTCGTAGCCCGCGAACATCGGGTCGCCCTTTAAAACGACGATCTCGTCGTCGTCGACGATGCCGAACGAGATGCGTCCCTCGTGACTGAACCGTGCGATTTTCACGCGGGTCCCACCGGGGCGTCGAGCCGGGTGAGCCAGCCGTGGCGGTCGGGCAGGCGGCCGTACTGAATGTCGGTCAGCTCTTGGCGGAGCGCCATCGTGATCTGGCCGGCCGGACCATCCGGGTCGCCGATGGAGAGGTTCGGGCCCTTGAGCTGCGAGATCGGGGTGACGACGGCGGCCGTGCCGCAGGCGAACACCTCGGTGATGGCACCGGATGCGACACCGTCCTGCCATTCGCCGAGGGTCACGTCGCGCTCCTCCACGGTCAGGCCTCGGTCCCGGGCGAGCTGGATGATGCTGTCGCGGGTAACGCCCTCGAGGATCGCGCCGGTCAATCGCGGGGTGACGAGCGTGTCGGTGCCATGAACGAAGAACACGTTCATGCCGCCGAGTTCGTCGATGCGGCTGCTGGTCTCCCCGTCGAGGAAGAGCACCTGGGCGCAGCCGTTGTCATAAGCCTGCATCTGAGGCAGCAGGCTGGCGGCGTAGTTGCCGCCGCATTTGGCCGCGCCGGTGCCGCCGCGGCCGGCGCGGGAGTACTCGGTCGAGAGCCAGATCTTGATCGGGGCCACACCGTCTGCGAAGTAGGCGCCGGCCGGGCTGGCGATCACGTAGTAACCGACCTGGTGCGCGGCCCGCACGCCGAGGAAGCTCTCGTTGGCGATCATGAATGGGCGCAGGTAGAGGCTGGTCTCCGCAGCGGAGGGCACCCAGTCGCCGTCTACGGCCACGAGCTGCCGGATCGATTCGATGAAGTCGGCCTCGGAGAGTTCCGGCAGTGCCAGGCGGCGTGCGGAGCGCTGCAGGCGCTCTGCATTCTTCTCCGGGCGGAAGGTCCAGATCGACCCGTCGGCGTGACGGTAGGCCTTCAGCCCCTCGAAAATCTCCTGGCCGTAGTGCAGCACCGAGGAGGCCGGGTCGAGGTGCAGCGGACCGTAGGGCATGACCCGGGCGTTGTGCCAGCCCGCGTCGAGGGTCCAGTCGATGGCGACCATGTGGTCGGTGAACTTCTTGCCGAAGCCGGGATCGACGAGGATCTCTTCGCGCTCGATCTTCGTGCGGGCCGCGGTCGACGGCGTCAGGCTGAATTTCAGCGGGAAGGTGGCGGTGCCGGATGTCGTCGGGGGCGCTGGCTGGCTCATTGGATTCCCTTGTCTGTCAGTCGAGTCACGATGGCGTCGCCCACGGCGCTGGTGCTCCGGGGTGTGTCGAGAGCCGCCCGGGCCACGATGTCGGCGGTCACGGCGGCAGTCACCCGGGCCGCGGCATCCGTGAGTCCGAAGTGCTCCAGGAGTAGCGCCACCGACAGGATGGCCGCCGTGGGGTCAGCCAGTTGTTTGCCCGCGATGTCCGGTGCCGAACCGTGTACCGGCTCGAACATGCTGGGGAACCTGCCCTCAGGGTTAATGTTCCCGGAGGCCGCAAGGCCGATGCCGCCGCTGATTGCCGCCGCGAGATCGGTGAGGATGTCGCCGAAGAGGTTGTCCGTGACGATGACATCAAATCTACTCGGATTTGAGACCAGGAAAATCGTGGCCGCGTCGACGTGCAGGTAGTCGACGGTCACCTCGGGGTATTCGGCTGCGACGGCGGTGACGATCCGCTGCCACAGACTGCCCGCGAAGACGAGCACATTGGTCTTGTGCACGAGTGTGAGGTGGCGGCGGGGCCGACCCTGGGCCTGGGCGAAGGCGTAGCGCACCACGCGTTCGACGCCGAAGGCCGTGTTGACGGAGACCTCGTTGGCCACCTCGTGCGCGGTACCCTGGCGGATCGCTCCGCCGTTGCCCACGTAGGGACCCTCTGTGCCCTCGCGCACGACGACGAAGTCGACGGTGCCCGGAGACGCCAGCGGGCTGGGCACGCCGTGGTAGAGAACGCTCGGGCGCAGGTTCACGTAGTGGTCGAGCGAGAAGCGTAACTTGAGCAGCAGGCCGCGCTCGATATTCGCGTTGGCGAGGCGGGGGTCCCCCGGCACGCCGCCGACGGCGCCGAGCAGGATGGCGTCGTGGCCGGCGATCGCCGCGAGGTCGTCATCGGTCAGCACATCGCCGGTTTCCAGGAACCGTGCGGCGCCGAGGGAGAACCAGGTTGCGTCGAAGGTGACGTCGTCGGCAGACGTGGCCGCCTCGAGAACCTTGACCGCTTCGGCGACGACCTCGGGGCCGATCCCGTCGCCGGGAATGACAGCAAGCTTGATGAGAGGGGACATTCGACTCCGTATGTCTGAAAGTTGGCTGTAGATAAACCCTACTGCGACGCAACGAGTGTCTAAGCTGGTCAACTCCTGACAACCAATAGAAAGCAGTTTCGCATGAGTCTCGGATTGGGAATCTTCCTTCTTGTCGTCGGCGCCATCATGGTGTTCGCCCTGAACGTGACCGTCGAGTGGATGGACATCGAGCTGGTCGGCTACATCCTGATGGGCGCCGGTGCTGTCATCATGGTCATCGGCATCGTCTTGCTGACCCGCAAGCGCAGCAGCATCACCACGACCCGCAGCGCCGTCGACCAAGCGAGCGGGGAACAGGTCACGTCGCAGAAGCGTTCCGTCGACGACGTCTAGGTCGACGTCCGTCGTGCCGGGGCCCGTGTCGAGGTCGACACGCGCCCCGGCACCGGCCTGCGCCGGCGGCGGCCCAGGTGATCAGGTCGCCTTACGCAGGGTGACCAGCGCCACCAACGCCGCCGCCAGCACGAGAATGGTACCGATCCAGGCCGTGGGCCCAATTCCGCTGGTGAAGGCATCGCGGGCCGACGAGAGCAGCACGTTTGCCAGGCCGGAGGGCAGCCCGTCGGCCACGGCCACCGCACCGCCGAGGGTCTCCGCCGCCGCCGCGCTCTGCGCCGCGGTGAGGGCCTCCGGCAACACGACCGCACTGCGGTACGACGCCGTCAGGATGGTACCGAGGATGGTCGTGCCGAGCACGGCGCCCAGTTCATAGGCCGTCTCGCCGACAGCGGATGCCGCCCCCATCTTGGCCGCCGGGGCGTTCGCCACGATCAGTTCGTTCGAGACCGTCTCGGCCGCGCCGATCCCGATCCCGAGGGCCACGAAGACGAGCGCGATGCCGACCGCGTCGAGGTCTCCCCCGCCCAGGGCGGCGGCCGCGTAGCCGACGGCCGAGATCAGCAGTGCCACCGGAACGACGATCGACGGCCGCACGCGCCGGGCGATGGGCACGATGACGAGGCCGGACACGATCATCGCCGCCAGTCCCGGCACGAGCACCAGACCCGCCTCCAGAGGCGAGAGGGCCAGTACGAGCTGCAGGTACTGGGAGACGAAGAACAGGCCGCCGACGAGAGCCACGACGCTCAGCAGGTTGACGCCGATCGCCCCGCTGAAGGCCCCCTGGCGGAACAGCCCGAGGTCGATCATCGGGTGCGTCAGCCGGGGCTGGCGGCGCACGAAGACCACGCCTGCGGCGAGTCCGAGCACGATCGGGCCGAGCGAGAAGGGCGTGGGTCCGTGCTCCGCCAGGGCCTTGATCCCGTAGACGACCGGCAGCATGGTCGCCAGCGAGAGCGCGATGCTCGGCGCGTCGATGCGTCCGGGGTTCGGGTCGCGGGACTCCGGCACGAGCAGGGGCCCGAGAACCAGCAGCGGCAGGAGCAGCGGCACCGCGAGCAGGAAGACCGAACCCCAGGCGAAGTGCTCCAGCAGCACGCCGCCCACCACGGGGCCGAGCGCGCTGCCTGCGGCGAAACCGCTCGCCCAGATCGCGATCGCCAGCCGCCGCTGGTTGCGGTCGGTGAAGACGGAGCGGAGCAGCGACAGCGTCGGCGGCATCAGCATGGCGCCGAAGAAGCCCAGCACGGCGCGGTCGATGATCAACCACTCGACGCTTGGGGCGAAGGCGGCCACCACGGAAACGGCGCCGAACCCGGCGGAGCCGATCAGCAGCAGCCGGCGGCGCCCGATCCGGTCACCGAGGCTGCCCATGGCCACTAGGAGGCCGGCGAGCATGAGCGGGTAGATGTCGATTACCCAGAGCAGCTGCGTGCCGGTCGGCCGCAGGTCCTCGGAAATGGCCGGCAGGGCGAGGTTGAGCACCGTGTTGTCGATCGAGACCAGGAGCACGGGCAGCATGAGCACGACGAGCGCCCACCACCGGCGGCGGGGGCTGAGCACACGGCTGACGGCGATGACGGGGGTGGTCTCTCGGACGGTATTCGACACGGGAACGACTTCTTTCGGCTCCAGGGACGGATGCTGCACCGTCCAGACGGTACAGTAAACCGTCCAGACGGTATAGTAGCACCATGAGCTCTAAAACCGCAGCCCCGGCCCGGAACGTGCCCCGCCTCTCCCCCACGCGCGATCGCATCCTGGACGCGTTCGCGCACCTCCTGATCGACCAGGGCGAGCGGGCGGCCACCCTCGAGGCGGTGGCGGTGGCGGCTGGCCTTTCCAAGGGCGGCCTGCTCTACCACTTCGGGTCGAAAGACGCGCTCGTGGAGGGACTCCTGGCCCGGCTCGACGCGCTCGTCGCCGACGATGTCGAACAAATTCGAGCGGCCTCGGCCGGAGCGGTCGACTACCTGATCCGCACGTCGATGAGCGAGGGGACGGTGCTCGACCAGTCGATCGGTGCGGCCGTCAGGCTCGCGCAGGGGGCACATCCGTTGGCCAATGCGGCCCTGGCCGCAACCCGACGCCAGTGGCTGAGCGTCATCGAGGAGGCGGTGGGAGACCCGGACGTGGCCGAGGTGATCATGCTCGTCAGTGACGGGCTGTACTACGAATCCACCCTCGCGAGCCCCGGCCAGCCTGCCGTCGATGACACATCGACGACGAGGTTGGACCGGTTGCTCGCGGTGATCGGGCGGATGACCGACGGAACTGCTATTCGGTGATGGAGATTTCGATCATGGCCTCGGCCGAGATCGCGTCGCGCACCGTGGCCAGCAGGCTCGCCGGAACGGGCGAGTCGACCGTCAGTACGCTCAGGGCCTTGCCGCCAGCCACGTGGCGGGCGATCTGCATGCCCGCGATGTTGATCTGGGCGTCGCCGAACTCGCGGCCGTAGACGGCCACGATTCCCGGACGGTCCGTGTAGAGCATCACGATCAGGTGGTCGTCGAACGGAACCTCGACGTCGTAGCCGTTGATCTCGACGATCTTCTCGATTTGCTTGGTGCCGGTCAGGGTGCCGGACACCGATACCTGCGAGCCGTCCGCGAGGGCGCCACGCAGCGTGATGACGTTGCGGTACTCCGGCGACTCCTTGTCGGTGATCATGCGCACCGCGACGCCGCGCTGCTCGGCGAGCAACGGCGCGTTGACATAGGACACGGTCTCGCTGACGACATTGGTGAAAATGCCCTTGAGCGCGGCGAGCCGGAGCACGCTCACGTCATAGTCGGCGAGCTCGCCGCGCACCTCGACGTCGACGCTGGTCAGCGGGCTGTGGGCGCCGAGACCGGAGAAGACCTGGCCGAGCTTCTCCACCAGCGGGATGCCGGGGCGCACGTAGGGGTCGATAACGCCTCCGGCGACGTTGACCGCGTCGGGGACGAGCTCCCCCGACAGGGCGAGGCGAACCGACTTGGCGACGGAGACCCCGGCCTTTTCCTGGGCTTCGTCCGTGGAGGCGCCGAGGTGAGGCGTGGTGATGATGTTGTTGAGGCCGAGCAGCTTCGACCCGGTCGGCGGCTCGTTGACGAACACATCGAGGCCGGCGCCGGCGATCGTGCCGGCCGTGAGGGCGTCGTAGAGGTCGTTCTCGTTGATGAGGCCGCCGCGGGCCACGTTCACGACGAACGCGGTGGGCTTCATCAGCTTGAACTGTTCGGCGCCGATCATGCCGTTGGTTTCGGGCGTCTTGGGCATGTGGATGGTGATGAAGTCCGACTGTGCAAGGAGCTCATCGAGGCTGACCGGAACCACGCCGAGCTGCTGGGCGCGGGCGGAGGTGATGTAGGGGTCATAGGCGATGATGTTCGTGCCGAAGGCCTGCATCCGCGCCGCGATGAGGGCGCCGATGCGGCCGAGGCCGATGATGCCGATGGTCTTTTCGTAGAGCTCGACGCCGGTGTACTTGGAGCGCTTCCACTGCCCCTGCGCCAGCGCGCCGTGGGCGGCCGGGATGTGACGGGCCAGGCTGATGATGTGCCCGACGGTCAGTTCTGCGGCGGAAATAATGTTGGAGGTCGGGGCATTGACGACCATGACGCCCGCAGCCGTGGCCGCTTTAATGTCGACGTTGTCGAGGCCGACGCCCGCGCGGGCGATGACCTTCAGTAACGGTGCGGCGGCGATTGCCTCCGCGTCCACCTTCGTGGCGGAGCGCACCAGAACGGCATGCGCCGTGGCCAGTCCGGCGAGTAGCGCCACCCGGTCAGTGCCGTCTACGGAGCGGACCTCGAAGTCGGGCCCGAGGGCGTCGACGGTGGCAGGCGATAATTCTTCAGCGATTAGGACAACAGGTTTTGACACGAAAACGGATCCTCCGATTGCAGCAGAAAAGCATGGCTTGCGCCGCGACCGTGGGGCGCCAGATATGAAATCACTCTATCGGCTGGAGAATAGGGCCATGAGCAGCGTTACATTCCCCGACCTCCAGTTCGCCGTGCGCATCGTGCTGGCGGTGGTCTTCATCGGCGCCGGCATCGCACATTTCGTGCCGGGTGTGGCGCGCACGATGAGGGCGATGATCCCGCCACGGCTGCGAACGACCGGGATGCTTCGCCCCGGCAACCTCGTCATCCTCACCGGAGTCTGCGAGATCGCGGGCGGGCTCGGACTGCTGTATCCACCCACGATCGTGACGGCCGGCGTCTGCCTGATCGTGTTCTTGGCGGCGATCTTCCCCGCCAACGCCTTCGCCGCGCGCTACCCGGACCGCTTCGGCGTGGCCGCGATCCCCCTCGTGCCGCGGCTGACCGGGCAGCTCGTGCTGATGGGGCTGATCGTCGTCGCGATCGCCTGAGCGCCAGGCGACGCCGTGCACCACAGGCGGAGCGCCCTGCCCGGTGTCGAACCAATTCGACGGAGATTTTGGGTCAAACACCCGTTTTTGAACCCAAACGCGCTGTTGAGAGCAACATCTCCGTCGAATTCGTTCGGGACACCGAGCGGCAGGGCCAGGCGAGCAGGCAGGGCCAGGCGAGCAAGCAGGGCCAGGCGAGCAAGCAGGGCCAGGCGAGCAAGTAGGGCCAGGCGAGCAGGCAGGGCTAGGCGAGCAGGCTGCCCGCGCCGAGGGTGAAGATGTTGGCGGCGATCGCGGCGTTCAGACCCAGGCCGGCCAGGAACAGGGCAGCCTGCGCGGCGGGTCCGCGCGAACGCCCGATCCATGCGGCAAGCACGAAGACGAGGAGCGGGCCCAGGATGCCGACGAGGAGCACGAAAATACCGAATCCGCTCAGCTGGGTGTCGAGGCTTTGAGCCAGGATGTTGAGGCCGACGAGGTTGCCGACGCCCTCCCAGATGTCGTAGGCATAGCAAAGGCCGAACAGGATCGCGATGCCCGTCGACAGCCAGCGCGGGGTGCGCCGCCGGGATGAGGGGACGGTCGCGGGCGTGGTCACCGGTGAATCGGTCATGCGATGACCCCCGGTCCGGAGATGAACGGCAGCGGGGCGAGCAGAACGACTCCGAGGAGTAGCCAGCCGATCCGGGCTCGGGGATGCGTTCTGGTCAGCCAGAACGTCACCGCGAACCAGACCGCTGGAGCGGCCACGGCCAGCCAGAGACCGAGGGAGAACATGAACTCGGACAACTCGTCGGCGGGCGGGGTCTGGATGCGGCCCACGCCGATGAACCAGCCCACCGTGTAGAGCAGATATATTCCGCCGAAGATTCCGAGCGAGACGAGCGCCAGGGAACTCGTGGCCGTGCGGGTCAGGGCGGCGTCGGCCGCCGCCTTCGCCGCGACAGCGGATGCCGGACCGGCCACGGTCCATCCCTCCGGCGGCGCGACGGAACCGGTCTCGGTACCGGCCGCGGTGCCGGTGTCGGTTTCGGTTTCAGAGCCGGAGCCGGAACCGTCGCCGGTCGTGACGAAAGCGCCCGAATCGGGATCGGCGGGCCGTGCGGTCGCGCCAGACTCGTCGCCGGAGACGAGCGTGGGGTCGTCGTCGCCGGCCCAGCCCAGGGCGTCGTCCCGGTTGTCGTCACCGGAGTGTCCAGAAGTCATGAGTCCAGCGTACCGAGGCGCCGCCCGGGCGGCGCACACTTCCGGCTGATCAAGACTTTCAGTGCCTTGGTTTCCGCCGCGCGGGAGAAGGTGTCGTACGCCTCGAGGATCTGGTCCATCCGGAACCGATGCGTGGTCAACTTGTCGGCTGGGATCTTCTTCTGCGCGACGAGCCGGAAGACGGTGTCCGGGGCCGAGGCGCGCTCGAGCTTCGCGGCCGTGACCGTCTCCCCCGCCGGGCCGTCGGGGCTGCCATGAACCGGCTGCGAATGGGGTCGTGTCCTGTGCGAACCGGCAGGCCGGGTTCATCCGCGGGCATCAATGGTGACCACCCGGACCGGACGTGGCAAGCACCCCGAACGCATCCTCGGGCAATCAGCGCCGTTGACGCGGCAGCGGGGCCAATCCAGTGGATTGGCCCCGCTGCCGATGCGAGCTCGGGTGTTAGCGCGCGGCTTCGCCGTCAGTGTAGTCGTCGTCGGCGGAGGCGTTCCAGGCGAACAGCTTGCGCAGCTCACGGCCGGTGGCTTCGATGGGGTGCTCTTCGCCCTTCTTGCGCAGAGCAAGGAACTCCGGTGCTCCGGCGTCCTGGTCCGCGATGAAGCGGGCCGCGAAGGCGCCGTTCTGGATGTCGGCGAGAACGGCCTTCATATTCTCCTTGACGTGGGCGTCGATGACGCGTGGGCCGGAGACGTAGTCGCCGTACTCGGCGGTGTCGGAGACGCTCCAACGCTGCTTGGCGATGCCCCCCTCCCACATCAGGTCGACGATGAGCTTGAGCTCGTGCAGCACCTCGAAGTAGGCGACCTGCGGCTGGTAGCCGGCCTCGGTGAGAACCTCGAAGCCGTACTGGATCAGCTGCGACGCGCCACCACAGAGCACGGCCTGCTCGCCGAACAGGTCGGTTTCGGTCTCTTCGGTGAAGGTGGTCTTGATGCCGGCGGCGCGCAGCCCACCGATCGCCTTGGCGTAGCTGAGGGTGAGCGGCCAGGCCGCGCCCGAGGCATCCTTCTCGACGGCGACGATCACGGGAACGCCGCGGCCGGCCTCATACTCGCGGCGAACGGTGTGGCCCGGTCCCTTGGGGGCGACCATGGTGACGTCGATGCCTTCGGGGGCCTTGATGTAGCCGAAACGGATGTTGAAGCCGTGTCCGAAGACAAGGGCCTTGCCCGCAGCGAGGTTCGGCAGCACGTCGTCGGCGAACAGGTGACGCTGCACCTGGTCGGGCGCCAGGATGACGATGACGTCAGCCCAGGCGGATGCCTCGGCGGTGCTGAGAACGGTGAAGCCGGCCTCTTCGGCCTTGGCCTTGGACTTCGAGCCCTCCTTGAGGCCGATGACGACCTCGACACCCGAGTCGCGCAGGTTCTGCGCGTGGGCGTGACCCTGCGAGCCATAGCCGATGACGGCTACCTTCTTGCCCTGGATGATCGACAGGTCGGCGTCTTTGTCGTAGTAAATCTCAGACACGAGTAAATGTTCTCCTTGTTGTTGTAGTCGGTGGTCGAGCTCTAGTTTTTGAAGACGCGCTCGCTGATCGATTTCGACCCGCGGCCGATGGCGAGCAGGCCGGACTGGGCGATTTCCTTGATCCCGTAGGGCTCGAGCACGCGCAGCAGCGCCTGCGTTTTGCCGGAGTCCCCGGTGACCTCGATCACGACCGCGTCGACGGACACGTCGACGACCCGAGCCCGGAACAGGGTCACGGCTTCGAGCACCATCGACCGGGTCGTGTTGTCGGCGCGCACCTTCACCAGCAGGTGTTCGCGCTGCACCGACTGGGCCGGGTCGAGTTCGACGATCTTGATGACGTTGATCAGCTTGTTCAGCTGCTTGGTCACTTGCTCCAGCGGTGCGTCTTCGACGTCGACGAGGATCGTGATGCGGGAGAGCCCGGGGATTTCGGTGTGGCCGACGGCGAGGCTCTCGATGTTGAAACCGCGGCGGGCGAAGAGGCCGGCGACCCGGGTGAGCAGGCCGGGCTTGTCCTCGACGAGGAGGCTCAGAACGTGGGTGCTCACGGGTTATTCCTCTTCCCAGGTCGGTGCGTGCTCTTTGGCATACTGCACATAGCTGTTGCTGACACCCTGCGGCACCATCGGCCAGACCATGGCGTCCCGGCTCACGATGAAGTCGATCACCACGGGCCGGTCGTTGGTCGCCAACGCCAGCTTGATGGCGTCGTCGACCTGGTCGGGGCTGGTGACCCGGATGGCGAGGGCACCGTAGGCCTCCGACAGCTTCACGAAGTCCGGCACCATGGCGGACCCGTGCCCGGTGTGCAGATCGGTGAAGGAGTGCCGTCCGTCGTAGAACAGGGTCTGCCACTGGCGCACCATGCCCAGCGAGGAGTTGTTGATGATGGCGACCTTGATCGGAATGTTGTTGATCGTGCAGGTGGCCAGTTCCTGGTTGGTCATCTGGAAGCATCCGTCGCCGTCGATCGACCAGACCACCCGGTCGGGCTCGGCCACCTTGGCACCCATCGCTGCGGGGATGGAGTAGCCCATCGTGCCGGCGCCCCCGGAGTTCAGCCAGGAATTGGGCCGCTCGTACTTGATGAACTGGGCCGCCCACATCTGGTGCTGGCCGACACCGGCCGCATAGACGGCTTCCGGCCCGGTCAGCTCGCCGATGCGCTGGATCACGAACTGCGGGCTCATGAGGCCGTCGGTCGGCTCGGAATAGCCCAGCGGGAACTCCTCCCGCAGACCCTTGAGGTAGGTCCACCAAACGCTGACGTCGGGCGTCGTCGTGGTGATGGCGGCCGCGTAGGCGATGGTGAGTTCGGTGATGACCTCCTTGGCATCACCGACGATGGGAACGTCGGCGGCGCGGATCTTACCGATCTCCGCGGGGTCGATGTCGACGTGCACGATCGTGGCGTGCGGCGCAAACTCGGAGACCTTGCCGGTGACCCGGTCGTCGAAGCGGGAGCCGAGCGCGATGATCAGGTCGGCCTCCTGCAGCGCGAGCACCGCGGACACGGTGCCGTGCATCCCGGGCATGCCCAGGTGCTGGTCGTGCGAGTCCGGGAACGCGCCGCGCGCCATCAACGTGGTGACGACGGGCGTCTTGCTGAGTTCGGCGAACGCGAGCAGTTCTTCCGACGCGCGGGCACGGATGACACCGCCACCCACATAGAGGACGGGCTTCTTGGCCTCGGCAAGCAGCTGGGCCGCAGCCTGCACCTGTTTGCCGTGGGCCTTGGTGACCGGCCGGTAGCCGGGCAGGTCGAGCTTGGGCGGCCAGATGAACGGGGCGCTCTTCTGCTGGGCATCCTTGGTGATGTCCACCAGGACCGGGCCGGGCCGGCCGGTGGAGGCGATCAGGTGAGCCGACGCGATAGCCGCGGGGATGTCCTCGGGACGCTTGACCAGGAAGGAGTGCTTCGTGATCGGCATGGTGATGCCGACGATGTCGGCCTCCTGGAAGGCATCCGTGCCCATCAGGGTGGAGAAGACCTGGCCGGTGATGCAAAGGATCGGCACCGAGTCCATGTAAGCGTCGGCGATGGCGGTGACAAGGTTGGTGGCGCCGGGCCCGGAGGTGGCGATGGCCACCCCGACGCGGTTGCTCGCCGAGGCGTAGCCCTCCGCGGCGTGGCCGGCACCCTGCTCGTGCCGCACCAGGATGTGCCGGATCACGGTTTGGCTCATCAGCTCGTCGTAGAGCGGAATGACGGCGCCGCCCGGTAGACCGAAGACGTCGGTGACGCCCAGCAGCTCCAGCGAGCGGATGATCGCACCGGAACCGGTGAGGATTTCCGGTGCCCCCGAGTCGGGCGCCCCGGCGGCCACGGCAGACGAGGGCGACGGTGATGGCACGGGTGTTTCCGCGGTCATGTGATCAGTTCCCTAGTTCGATGACGAATAGTGAGTTCTAGCCCGTGACGGCGCCGACGGCCGCAGACTGGACAAGCTTCGAGTACTTTGCGAGAACGCCCCGGGTGTAGCGCGGAGGCAGAGGTGCCCAGCCAACACTCCGGGCGGTCAGCTCATCAGGGTCGACCAGTAGGTCGAGCGTGCGAGCTGCGATATCGACCCGTATCAGATCACCATCGCGCACGAAGGCGATTGGACCTTCGTCCACCGCTTCGGGTGCTATATGGCCGATGCACAGTCCGGTTGTGCCGCCTGAGAATCGACCGTCCGTTAAGAGTAGTACATCGGCGCCGAGCCCGGCGCCCTTGATGGCGGCGGTGATCGAGAGCATCTCCCGCATTCCGGGCCCGCCCTTGGGTCCCTCGTAGCGGATGACGACGACGTCTCCCTTCTGGATCTCCCCCGCAGTGAGAGCGTCCATGGCGGCGCGCTCACGCTCAAACACGCGCGCGGGTCCCTCGAAGATGTCGGAGTCGAAGCCGGCGGTTTTGACGACGGCACCCTCGGGGGCGATAGAGCCCTTGAGGATGGTGATTCCGCCGCTGGCGTGAATCGGGTTGTCGAGGGTGCGCAGCACCTCGCCGTCCAGTTCGGGCGGGTCGATCTCGGCAAGGTTCTCGGCCACGGTCTTGCCGGTCACGGTGAGCGCGTCGCCGTGGATGAGGCCGGCCTCGAGCAGGGCCCGCATCACGGCCGGCACGCCGCCGTGACGGTCGACGTCGTTCATGACGTACTTGCCGAACGGCTTCAGGTCGCCGATGTGCGGCACCTTGTCGCCGATGCGGTTGAAGTCGTCGAGGGTGAGCTCGACCTCGGCCTCGTTCGCGATGGCCAGCAGGTGCAGAACCACGTTGGTGGAGCCGCCGAACGCCATCGCCACGGCGATCGCGTTCTCGAAGGCCTTGCGGGTCAGGATGTCCCTGGCCGTGATCCCCAGACGCAGCAGGTTGACGACGGCCTCGCCGGAGCGGTGCGCGTAGTAGTCGCGGCGGCGGTCGGCGGAGGCCGGGGAGGCCGATCCCGGCAGGCTCATGCCGAGAGCCTCGGCCACGCTGGCCATGGTGTTGGCGGTGTACATGCCGCCGCAGGCACCCTCGCCGGGAGCGAAGGCGCACTCGATGCGCTTGGCGTCGGCCACGGACATCCGCCCGGCCTTGACGGCGCCCACCGCCTCGAAGGAGTCGATGATGGTGATGTCTTTTTCGGTGCCGTCGGAAAGCTTGACCCAGCCGGGAGCGATCGATCCTGCGTAGAGGAAAACGCTGGCCAGGTCGAGGCGGGCCGCGGCCATCAGCATCCCGGGCAGCGACTTGTCGCAGCCCGCCAGCAGCACGGAGCCGTCGAGGCGCTCGGCCTGCATGACAACCTCGACCGAGTCGGCGATGACCTCGCGGGAGACGAGGGAGAAGTGCATGCCCTCATGGCCCATCGAGATGCCATCGGAGACGGAGATGGTGCCAAACTGCAGCGGGTAGCCGCCGCCGCCGTGCACACCTTCTTTGGCGGCCTGCGCGAGGCGGTCCAGGGAGAGGTTGCAGGGCGTGATCTCGTTCCACGAACTTGCGATGCCGATCTGGGGTTTCTCCCAGTCGGCGTCGCCCATACCGACGGCCCGGAGCATCCCCCGCGAGGTGGTGGCTTCGATTCCATCGGTGACGTCCCGGCTGCGAGGCTTCATATCGATCTCAGTCATGCACTGAGTCTAAACGTCCGCTGAGGGCGGAACGTCGCCCGGGGGTCATGCTCCGGCGGCGGCCTCACGCTCCGCGGCGACGGCCGCGCGGGCATCGGCGATCAGGCCCAGCACCAGCGGCACGTCTTCGGGGCCGCGCACCCGGTAGCCGGCGAGCGAGTCGCCTGCCCCGATCTTGAGGCCGACGTCGCCGGGTCGCAGCACGGCGAAGGCGTCTTCGTCGGTGGTGTCGTCGCCGGCGTAGAAGACCCGGTCGGCCCCCGCGTGCCGGCGCAACCGCTCAAGGGCGTCGCCCTTGGTGCTGGCACGCACCGCGAATTCGATCACGTCCTTGCCGTCCCGCACGGTCAGGCCGGGCAGCAGCGTGCCCAGCTCCTCGCGTGCGGCCTTCAGGGCGGCCGCCGCTTTCCGAGGCGTCGCCAGCCGGGTGTGCAGGGCCAGACCGGCCGGCTTGCGTTCGATCCAGGTTCCGTCGATGCTGCCGGAGATGCGCTCAAGCACCCGGGCGAGGGCGTCGAGCTGCTCGAGTTCCTCGGTGACGAGGTCGAGTTCGATCTCGGGGGTGTCCAGCTGCACCTCGATCCCGTGCGAGCCGGCGAGGAGCACATCGGTCTGCGGCTGCGACACGTGCCGCAGGCTGACCAGGGCCCGGCCGGAGACGAACGCGACCCGCACCCCGTCGAGGTCGAGCAGGCGCTGCACGGCCTCGCGGGTGCCTGCCACTGCGCGCGCATCTTCGGGCTTGTCGACGTGCGGGGCAAGCGTCCCGTCGAAATCGAGGGCCACGAGGATGTTGTCGGCGCGGCTGAGATCCTTCAGCACACCGGCGAGGGTGTCGGGGATCCCGGGACGCACGGCGGCTCCTTCGGTCAGGGTACGGAGGAAGGAAGAGGACCAGGCGTCGACGTCGTTGTCGAAGACCTTGCGGCGGAGCGCGCGCATGCGTCGCAGCCGTTCCTGGCGGGGCATCGCGACGGCCCGGAGGATGGCGGCCTTCACGCCGTCGATGTCATGCGGGTTGATCAGCACGGCCTGTTTGAGCTCGTCGGCGGCGCCGGCGAACTCGCTCAGAACGAGCACGCCGTCGCGGTCGAAGCGCACGGCCACGTATTCCTTGGCGACGAGGTTCATGCCGTCGCGGAGCGCGGTCACGAGCATCACGTCGGCCGCGAGGTAGAGCGCCACCATCTCCTCGCGCGGGTAGCCGTGATGGTGGTAACTGATGGCGGTGTGGCTGATCGTGGAAAAGTCGCCGTTGAGGCGGCCGACGGCCAGTTCGATCTCGTCGCGCAGGGCGATGTACGGGCCGACGCGTTCCCGGGAGGGGCTGGCGACCTGCACCAGGGTGACGTCCTCCACGCTTAGGCTGCCGTCGGCGAGCAGCTCGCCGAACGCCTTGATGCGGTGGGCGATGCCCTTGGTGTAGTCGAGCCGGTCCACGCCCAGCATGATCGTCTGGGGGTTGCCGAGGTCTTCGCGGATCTGGCGCGCCCGCTCCTGGATCTCGGGGCGCCGCGCCAGTTCCTCGTAGGCGGCGGCGTCGATGGAGATCGGGAAGTGCTTGGCGATCACCCGGCGATGCTTGCCCTCGGGTGCGGGCACATCGATGGCGACGCCGCGGGTCGGATAGCCGTAGAGGCGGCGCACGGCTCGGGAGAAGTTACCGGCGTCGGCGAGGCGCTGGAAACCGATCAGGTCGGCGCCGAGCAGTCCGTCGAGGATCTGCTTGCGCCAGGGTAGCTGGGCGTAGATCCCGTAGGGCGGAAAAGGGATGTGGTTGAAGAACCCGATCACGAGGTCGGGCCGCGCGTCGCGCAGCATCCGTGGCACGAGCTGCAACTGGTAGTCGTGCACCCACACCGTGGCGCCGGGCGCAGCGGCGGATGCGGCGGCGTCGGCGAAGCGGCGGTTCACCCGAACGTAGGCCTCCCACCATTCGCGGTGGTAGCGCGGCGGCGCGATCACGTCGTGGTAAAGCGGCCAGATCGTGTCGTTGGAGAAGCCCTCGTAGTAATCCTCCAACTCCGACTCGCTGAGCCGCACCGGCACGATGGAGATGCCGTCGTTCTCGAACGGGTCGAACGAGCGGTCGGCGATGCCGGGCCAGCCCACCCAGGCGCCGTCGGAGCTGCGCATCATGGGCTCGAGGGCGGTGACCAGGCCGCCGGGCGAGGTGCGCCAGCCTTCGGTTCCGTCTTCGGAAACCTCGATCTCGATCGGGAGGCGGTTGGAGACCACGACCAGCGAATAGGTGGAGTCCGGGGCGGCGGATGCCGTGGGTTCGGCTGAAGAGGTAATGGGATCGTCCGTTCCGGCGGGCGCAGAGCGACGCCTTGGTGGTCTTTCAAGGCTACCAGTGGGCCGAAAGCGGTGGCCGGGCTGGCCACTCGGCCACGGTCGCCCGACATGGGGACAACTTTGAGGTAACGCGCGTACTTTAACCCGTGGATCGTGTCCGGGTGTGGCGCGACCCCGGCTGACTGTTTGAAAGAGGCGGACCCATGGACCTGAATTCACTGCTGAGCTGGGTGTCGATCTCACTCGCGACCATCAGCCTCGTTGTCTTCGTCTCGTTCTTCGTTCTGGTGCGGAGGCTGTACCGGCGCATTCGCCGTAGCCGCAGGCTGACCGGCGCGGTGTTGCGTTCTCGCACCATCCTGAGTCGGGGCCCGCAACACGAGGTTCTGAAGCTGCAGTTGCGGCTGAAGGAATCTCTCGACAGTGGTCAGGCAGCCGTCGACCTGGCCCGGAGCAGCCAGGGCCCGCTCGGCGAGCTTCCGCGACTTTTCCGTCGCATTCAGGGCGAAAGCATCACGCTGCAATCGCAGCTGCGGCTGCTGACGAGCGAGGCCGATCCTGTCGTGCTCGCCGAGGCGCTGTCGGTGGCCGGCCGCCGTGTCGACCAAGTGGCCGGGTTGGTGCGCCGGCTCCGCTCGGCCGTCGCTGCCGGTCTCGGAGAGCTCACCGATGACACCCTCACGGCCCTTCGGTCCGAGGTCGACCGCGAGGTGGCCGCGCTCCGGGCTGGGGTCGATGAGTTGCGCTCCCTCAACGGCCGCTCGCTCAACGGCTGCTCCCTCGACGGCCACTCCCATAACGGCAACGACGGGTTCTCCGATCCGCGCCGGCCCCTGCCCATGAATACTTTCAACAGAAGGACTGAATCATGAGCCTCACCTCGCGGCTGCGCGTCATCCTCCGCAGCAAGTCAAACCAGGCCCTGACCCGGATCGAAGACCCCCGCGAGGCCCTCGACGACAGCTACGAGCAGCAGGTGAAGTCGCTCCAGCAGGTGCGCCTGGGGCTGGCCGAGGTCGCAACGGCAAAGAAGCGAATTGAGTTGCAGGGGCAGGACATGGGCGGCCGCTACCAGCGGCTGGCCGACCAGGCCCAGGAGGCCCTGAACCAGGGCCGGGAAGATCTGGCCCGCACGGCGCTGGAACGCCGGTCGCTCCTCGAGGGCCAGGTGGCAGCCATCCGTGACCAGTACCTCGTTTTGGCGCAGCAGCAGGCGCAACTGCAGGACAACGAACGACGCCTCGCCGAACGGGTCGCCGCCTTCCGCCTGGAGAAGGAGACCATCAAGGCCACCTACGCTGCCTCCGAGGCTCGGGTCAAGGCCAACGAGGCCGCGTCCGGCATCGGCTCGCAACTGGGCACGGTCGGTGCCGACCTCGACCGGGCCAAGGACCGGGTCACCCAGATGCAGGCCCGCGCCGCCGCCACCGACGAGCTGCTCTCCAGCGGCGCTCTGAACGATGTCACGGCCCCGCTCGACGCGGACCTCGAGCGGCAGCTCTCGGCTGGGGCGACCAGAGCGGCTGTCGACCGCCAGCTTCAAGCGATGAAGGAGGCCCGCGCCACGAACCGAGGCCCTGGCCCGAACGCTCGCGGAGGAACCGACGCCTGGTTGAGTATCGGCCAGGGCCCGTCTCTCCCCTGATCCTGGTCGTCGACCCACTCTGAGCCAGGTCGTCGAACCAATTCGACGGAGATTTTGGCGGAAACGCTACTTTCCGGGGCATCCTGGACCGATCTTGGCAAAATCTCCGTCGAATTCGTTCGGGCTGCGGGGCAGAACAAAGCGCGAGGTGCATGCCCGATCCGCACAGGCACATCGGCGCATCAGGCGGGAGGTGTGGCCACCTCAGGAGATCCGGCCGGGCCGAGCCGGGTATCCGCACCTGTTCCGCACTGGTCCGCGCCGACTGGAGAATTTGGGCGACGGATGTCCTGAGTCAGCCCCACACGCAAGCTCGCCTGAGCCTGAACCTGAACCTGAACCTGAACCTGAACCACGGTTGCTCGGGTGAGCCAAAATCTCCGGCGAATTCGTGCGGCGCACGGGGCGCAACCTCACGCGGGCGGGCACACGTTCCCTCCGGGAACAGATACCCCGCATCAGCTGCGGGCCTGCGCCAGGCCGAACGAGCGGGCGCCGCGCCGGCTGGCGACGGTCCAGTACGAGGCCAGAACGCTCACCAGTGCGAAGATCAGCAGGATGGCCGCGGGCCCGCCGGCGCTGCCGCCTCCCCCGGAGACAATGGCCTGCATGCCCCGCACCGCCCAGGTGAGCGGCAGGAATGGGCTGATCATCTGGAACGGCGCCGACACCAGCTCAATCGGGTAGAGCCCACCCACCGCGGTGAGCTGCAGCGCGAGCAGTACCAGGGAGACCACGATTCCGACCCGGCCGAACGCCGCCGTGAGGAAGTGGTGCACCGCCGCGAACACGAAGGCGAGGAACACCGCGAAGGCCAGGGTCGACGGCAGGATCGACCACGAGACGCCGAGCGTGCTGTGTAGCAACAACACCACGACCACGGCCTGCGCTGCGGCGATTCCGAACGCACGGCCGAGGCTGCGGGCCACGAGGTTGCCGGTCGACGCGGTCGACGCGAGCGCGAGCGCGGACAGCGGCTTCATCACCAGGAAGATCGCCAGGGCACCGATCCACAGGCCGATCGGCACGAAGACCATGCCGATGACCGGGCCGATCGACGCGAAGGCGTTGTCGCGCTCCGCGGTGATGCCGACCGGTTCGGAGACGACCGCCGCGGTCGTCACCGGGTCGGTGTCGGTGAGAAGGGCCGCGCTGTCCGCGCCGTCCTGCAGCCCGCTGGCGAGTTCGACCGCGCCCGATTCGAGCAGGCGGGCGCCCGCCGCGGCATCCGTTGTTCCGGTGGCCAGCTGCGAGAGGCCGGTGGCGATGCCGGCAACGCCGGTGGCGAGGTCGCTGGCACCGCCGCGGAGGTCGCTGCCGCCGGCGGAGAGCAGGCTCGCACCGTTGGCGCTCTGAGACACCCCATCGAGCACGCCTTCGAGGCCCGGACCGGCCTGGCCGATGCCGGTGCTCTGCGCGGCGAGGGCGTCGAATCCGCCCTGGAGCTGCAGCAGGGCCGGCGCGTAGTCGGCGACCCGCGGGTCGCTCTGCATGGCCGCGTTCAGCTGCCTGAAACCGTCGGCGTTGGCCTGCACCCCGGCCGCGTAGGCCGGTAGGCCGGTCGCGAGCGGAGCCAGCCCGACCGCGCCCGTGCTCAGCCGGGTCAGGCCGTCGCTCAGTCCGGTGACGCCCTGGGTGTACCCGGCCACGCCGGAGGAGAAGCTGGCGGCGCCGGTCGCGGCGGACGAGGCCCCGGATGCCGCGGCGGCCGTGCCGCCGGCCAGCGAATCGAGTCCGGTGGCCACGCCGGTGACCCCGGTCGAAACCTGCGCGGCGCCATCCGCCGCCTGCGTGAGGGACTCGCCCAGCACGGCCAGGCTGGTGTAGAGCCCGTTGAGGTACTGCGAGGTGATCTCGCGGCCGAAGACGCCCGACATGGCGGTGCCCACCGACTGGGCCACCGATCCGGCCAGGAACGAGTGCGCGTCATCCGTGCGGATGCCCAGGGCGGCCTGGGTGGGAGCCGCCCCGCCCAGCGAGGTCACCGACGCCGAGAAGTCCTTCGGGATCGTGAGAACCGCGTAGGCGTCGCCGGAGGCCAGGGCCGCCGCGGCATTCGCGGAGTTGGAGACGGTCCAGTCGAACCCGGTGGCCTCGGACCCGTCATCGGAAGGCTTGGTGAGTTCGGTCACGAGCAGTCGGCCGGCGAGCACCGGCTGCTCGGTGCCGTCGGGCAGGGTGGTGGTGACGATCTCGTCGTTGTTGACGACGATCGCCGGCAGCGTGTCCACGCGCTGATCGGCGGTGGCGAGGGCCCCGGCGAAGAGTCCGGCAACCGCCAGCGGCACCACGATCAGGCCCGCCAGCAGGGCCCCGAGGGCCCCTCGGCGCTGCCCGGGCGTGCGGCTGAACAGTTTCTCAAGCCTGGTGCTCATCGCTGCAGGGCCTTTCGGTCACGGGAATCGAGTTCGAGGGTCTGCAGCGGGCGGGCCCCGCGGTAGACCGCGATCGCCTCGGGGAAGGAGGCGGCACCGACGATGAGGGCGGTCGATGCCGGGGCGAGGATCGCCAGCACCTGCACGAGGTCCCGCCCCGCCGGGTCGACGGGCAGTCCCTCGCCGAGGTCGACGATGACAACTCCCGGGGTCTCGGTGAGCGCCGCCGTCACAAGCACCGCGGCACGGCCCAGGGCGGAGAGGGACGATACCGTCGTGCCGGCCACGATCGGGCCGGCGTCCCGGCCGCTCGACGGGGTGCCGAGCGCACCGTTCAGACGCGCGATCCACCCCGCGAGAAGCGAGCGGCGCGACGCGGCGCGGTACCACGGATGCGCCAGGTCCAGCCGTTCGGCCAGCAACTCCCCCACGGTGAGCCCATTGTCGCGGCTGTCGCCCACGTCGGCGAGGGCCACCGCGCGGAGGGCGCGGCTGCGCTCGGACGGCAGCGGAAAGCCCATGACCTGGAGGCGGCCGAACACCGGGTCGAGCCGGCCGGCCAGGGTGGCGGCGACGACGCGGCGGTGGGTGGCGGAGCCGGTCAGTACCACCACCGCGCCGGCGTCGATGGTGAGGTCCAGCGGCCCGAAGGGGCTCTCCGGCAGCCCGAAGACGGCTTCCTCGGCCGTGATGGCGTGCGGCTGGCACCTGGCCCATTCCTTGTCGGCCAGGTGCCGGCGCAGACCCTCACCCTCGATGTCGACGTTGGGCAGAATGCGGGAGAGCCAGCGTGGCAGCCACCAGGCGGCATCGCCGGCGAGGGCCATCGCGGCCGGGACCAATGTCATCCGCACCAGGAACGCGTCGAGGAAGACTCCGACGGCGAGGGCGAACGCGATGCCCTTGATCGCCCCGGTGCCCTCGGGCACGAAGGCAAAGAAGACGAAGAACATGATCAGGGCGGCGGCCGTGACCACGCGGGCAGCGTGGGAGAACCCGTGCACGATGGATTCGCGGGCCAGGCCGGTCTTCACGAACTCCTCCCGCATGCCGGAGACGAGGAACACCTCGTAGTCCATGGCCAGACCGAAGAGCACGGCCATCAGCAGGATGGGCAGGAAGCTTAGGATCGGCCCGGGGGTTTCCACCCCGAGCAGCTCGGAGAACCAGCCCCACTGGAAGATTGCCACGGTCGCGCCGATCGATGCGGCCACCGAGAGCAGGAACCCGAGGGCCGCTTTGATCGGCACGAAGATCGACCGGAACACCATGGTCAGCAGGATGATCGAGAGCCCCACCACGATCAGGGCGAACGGCACGAGCGCGTTGCTGAGGCGGTTGGAGATGTCGATCGACACGGCGGTCGCGCCGGTCACGGCGATGGGGGTGCGCAAGTCGTCGTCGATCGATGGTGCCAGATCGCGGATGGCCTGCACGAGCGCCTTGGTCTCGGGCGCGTTCGGCGCGCTGTCCGGCATGACCTGGATGATGGCGGTGTCGACGGTCGGGTTCGGAGTGCCCTTGCCGACGAAGGCCACGCCGGGCAGGGTGCGCAGGGCCGCGCCGATGGTGTCGAGGTCACCGAAGATATCCGTCGTCTGGGTGATGTCGACGACGACGATGAGCGGACCGTTGTAGCCCGGACCGAAGCCCTCCTCGAGCATGGTGAACGCCTCTCGCTGCGTCGAACCGGCCGGCTCGGACGCCCCGTCAGGCAGGTTCAGGTCGAGGCTGAGGGCCGGGATCGCCAGCGTGCCGAGCACGCCCACCACGAGGAGCACGGCCACGACCGGCGCCCTGAGCACGAGGTTGACCCAGCGGTGGCCGAGGGTGGGCCGGCCGGTGTCTGGACGGGTGGCCCGGTGGTGCGCGCGGCTGCCTGTCTTGGGAGTGAGGCGCCCCTTGGCGAGGCCGAGAACGGCGGGGAGGAGCGTGACCGCCACGAAGATGGAGACCAGCACGGCCAAGGCGGCGCCCAGCCCCATCACGCTGAGGAACGGGATGCCGACCACGAGCAGCCCGAGCAGGGCGATGATCACGGTGATCCCGGCGAAGACGACGGCGCTGCCGGCGGTGGCCACGGCCGAGGCGGCCGAATCGTGTGGTTCGATCCCATTGGCGAGCTGCGTGCGATGCCGCGACAGGATGAAGAGCACGTAGTCGATGCCTACGGCGAGTCCGAGCATCAGGGCGAGCATGGGGGCCGTGCTCGAGACCGGCACGAATGCGGAAATCACGGTGATGCCGCCGATGGCGACGCCGACGCCGATCAGGGCCATCAGCAGCGGCATCCCGGCGGATACGAGCGAACCGAAGGTGATCACCAGCACCACGCCCGCGAAGATCAGGCCGAAAACCTCGGAGATGGTGATGCCAAAGGTGTTGTCCTGGAAAACCTGGCCACCGAAGGCTACCTCGAGGCCGGCCTGCTCGGCGATATCCCGCGTCGCGGTCACGTCGTCGAGGGTTTCCGCGGTGACGTCGGTTGATAAGCCGGACAACTGAACCTGGCTGAACGCACTCTCCGAGTCGTCGGAGATCGCGCCCGACGCATATTCGTCATAGGGCGTCAGCACCGAGTCGACGCCGGGCACGTCCGCGAGTTCGGCCGCCATGTCGACGATGGCCGTGCGGTAAGGCTCGTCGGTGACGGACGC
Organism: Cryobacterium sp. TMT1-62; assembly: GCF_004403145.1. Classification (NCBI taxonomy): domain Bacteria; kingdom Bacillati; phylum Actinomycetota; class Actinomycetes; order Micrococcales; family Microbacteriaceae; genus Cryobacterium; species Cryobacterium sp. TMT1-62. The sequence goes on from NZ_SOGZ01000002.1 coordinate 102,032, forward strand.
CCCGTCCGGGGCCGTGTAGACAACCTGTACCGCGGCGCCGGCCGCCTGGGGGAACACCTCGCCGAGCTTGTCGATGGTGTCCTGTGATTCCGTGCCAGGAATCGCGTACGACTCCTGGGTCTGGCCACCGAGGGCCACCCCGGAGCCGAGGATCCCGACCAGCAGGATGGCCCAGATGCCGAGCACCAGGCCCGCACGCTGGTAGGCGAAGTGGCCGATTCGATAGAGCAGGGTTGCCATGGGTGCTACTTCCGGGACGGGGCGGTGCGAACGGTGACAGGGGCAAGCAGCTCGGTGATGACGGTCAGGAGAGCCGGTCGGACCTCTTCCACCGGGGTTATCTCCTCCCCGAGGAACGTCATGCCGGCCACCAGGGTGTAGGCGGCGCCGCCGAGGGCGATACCGAAGCGGATGCGGTCCTCCGTACTCGCATCGCCGTGGCACAGCGTGTCGGAGAGGCGCACGATCACCACTCCTGCCCGGTCGATCACGGGGATGCCGCGCAGCGACTGAGACTGGTTGATGAAGGTGTGCAGCTCGAGGCGGAATTCGAGGATGAAGTCGATGAAGTCGTTCACGAACCGGCTCCGGGTCAGGGCGCTCTCCTCGGTGGCGAGGAACCGTTCGAGAATGGCCTCCAGCCGGTTCACCGCCGGGGTGAGCACCTCGTCGAGGAGCGCTTCCTTGGAGGCGAAGTGGTAGAGCACGCTCGATTTGGAGTACCCGGCCGCGTCGGCGATCTGCTGCAGCGAGGTGCCGGCGAACCCGACCGAGGCGAACTGCTCCAGCGCTGTCGCGCGCAGTTCTGCGCTGGTGCTCTGGCGGTTGTGTGGGGGCTGGGGCACAACGGGCTCTGGAGTCACCCGATCACGGTACCTGACCGATCGGTCAGAGCTTGTCCGATCGGTCAGATTGTCGGGAAACGTGCAGCCGGGCAACTTCCGGGTAGCGTTAGACGCGGAGGTCTCCATGCGAAAGTTTATTTTCAGCAGTGCCATCATCGGCGTGCTCGCCGGCGGTTGGAACATTCTGAGCGCCACCCGCACCGGTCCGCGCGACTGGCGCCTGGCGCTGATGTGGGTCGGCTGGCTGCTCAGCGCCGCCGTCGCCATCGGAACCGTCATCCAGGATGCCGACGATCGCCGAATCGAGGACTAAGTCCTCCGCTGTCGGCGTGTCAGCGCGGGCCGTAGCGCGCCGCACGGCAAACTGAAGAGTTCACGGGCACGTTAGCCGAAAGGGGCTCCCGATGTTTGGTCGACGACGTCGCGTCGCACCGGTCGCACCGGTCATCCCCCCGCCCGTTCCCGAGCTCAGCGACGCTCTGGTATTCGAGCTCCTGCACACCCAAATCGCTCGTCTCGTCGGCGCCCAAGGCCAGTGGACTCTAATTCCCCGCAGCAGTGACGACACCGACGTGATCTTCCACGATCTGAAGGCGAACCAGATTGCCTCGTCCCTGGCCTCCGTGCTCCGCACCGAGACCGCCGTTCTGCGCGGCGAGGTCACCGCCGAGCCCACCGCGCTCCCCTTCATTCCCGCCCCGATCTCCGTTTGGGCCGAACCGGAGCGGGCGCCGACGGCCACCCTTCCGCGCTTCTCCGCCGCTGCTTCGACGAACAACGCCCGCCTCGTCGCCTGACCCTCGGCCCCGCTTGTTTGCTCGCTCGCTCGGCAACGCGATTATCGTCCACTCCGGGTCAACCTGCATCGGTGACCGCAGTCGGCACTGAGTTCCGGTGCGGATGATCGTCCAGTGCTTGTTGTGCAGGAGCAAAGGGTGAGCATGGCACAGCAGTACTCCGTCGGACGAGCGCATCCGTTTGCAGCTGCGGAAGAAACGCCCCGCGGCACCGGAGACCACCCATCCCAGGCGCTCGAGATCGCGTTGTGCTGCGGCTGGATCGACGGGCAAGTGAACTCTCTCGACGGTTACTTGTCGCAGGCCTTCACTCCCCGCCGAGCCCGCAGCGTGTGGTCACAGCTCAACCGGGACTCAGCCCTCACCCTCATCGCGGAGGGGTGGATGCGTCCCGCCGGGTTCTTCCCGGCGCTCACGTCCCAGAACCGTTTCGCGATCCTGTTCCGCCTCGACGGTACGAAGCAGCCCGAGTCTCGCGCCGCGAAGATTGCGACCTACATCGGCATGCTCGAATGCGGGGAAACGCTCTACCGGCAGAAACCCCGAGACACCCCTGCGTCGGGAGCTTGCCGGACGCGCTCGTATAGAGTTCCGCCGCATTCTTTGTAGGTCTTCTTCAGACTCGCGCTGCCGCGGAATTCTAGATTGAAGATCATGACTTCCAGCCCCCTCATCGCCCGCACCCCGACACCCCGCATCATGAGCGTGCGCGACCTGTCGCAGATCGCCATCTTCGCCGCCCTGATCGCCGCACTCGGACTGCCCGGCGCCCTGAGTATTGGGGCGGTGGCCGTGCCGATCACCTTCCAGACCCTCGGGGTGATGCTGGCCGGGGCGATCCTCGGGGCGCGCAAGGGCTTCTTCGCCGTGCTCCTCCTGCTCGCCCTCGCCGCAGCCGGCCTCCCGCTGCTGTCTGGCGGGCGCGGCGGCATCGTCTGGTTCACCACCTCACCCTCCGCCGGCTACCTCTACGGCTGGCTGCTCGGCGCCCTGGTCATCGGCTACTTGACCGGCCTGCTCCTCCCCCGCTACCGGCTCTGGGCGGCGCTCGGCGCCACCACCCTCGGCGGTATCGTCGTGGTCTACCTGATCGGCGTGCCCGTCACCGCGATCAACCTGGGCCTGCCGCTCTGGGTTGCTCTTGTCGACGCCGCGAAGTTTCTGCCCGGCGACCTGATCAAGGTGGTCGTGACCGTACTGGTGGCCCGCCAGGTTCACAGGGCCTACCCGGGTCTGATCCCGCCGCGCCGCAGCGCCGCTCCCGCGCCCGAGGCCGCCGACGTCACCGCCGGAGCAGTCACGCCCGCATCATGAGCAGGATCGACTTCGACAGCGTCTCGCATGCGTTCGGTGAACGGATGGTGCTGCGGGACATCCGTCTGACCCTCACCGAACAGCGCATCGGCATCGTCGGTGCGAACGGGTCGGGAAAGTCCACCCTCGTGCGCCTGATCAACGGATTGATCAAGCCCGACACCGGAATCGTGAGCGTCGGCGGCCTCGACGTGGCCCGGAACGCCAAGGCGGTGCGCCGGCAGGTCGGCTTCATCTTCACCAACCCGGACAATCAGATCGTGATGCCCACCGTGGCCGAAGACGTCGCCTTCACCCTGCGCCGCCGCGGGCTGACCCCGCTCGAGATCTCGACCCGCACGCGGGCGGCGCTCGAGCGCTTCGGGCTCGACCAGCACGCCGACCATCCGGCGCACCGGCTGTCCGGCGGCCAAAAGCAGTTGCTCGCGCTGGCGGCCGTGCTCGTGGCGGAGCCTGAGATCGTGGTCGCCGACGAGCCGACCACGCTGCTCGACGCACGCAATGCCCGGCGCATCACCGAACTTCTGCTCGGCCTGAGCCAGCAGGTCATCGTGGTCACCCACCAGCTGGACCTGCTCGCCGCCTTCGACCGCGTGATTGTGATCGAGGACGGCCGGGTGGTCGCCGACGGTGCACCGGATGCCGCGCTCGGCGCGTACCGGGAGCTGCTGGCATGATCGGGCCGGCATGATCGGGCCGGCATGATCGGGCTCTATCACCCCGGCCACTCGCTGATCCACCGCGCGCCGATGCTGCTCAAGCTCGTGCTTCTCTCGCTCGCCGTGCTGCTCGTCGGCTCGCTCGGCGAGCTCTGGCAGCTGGGCGCCTGCCTTCTCGGGGTCGCCGCACTGTTCCTGGTGGCGCGGGTGCCGCTGGGCGCGGCGTGGCAGCAGATCGGCCCGATCCTGTGGATTTTGGTGATCGCCGTTCCAGTCCAGGCGCTGTTCGCCGGCTGGACCACGGCCGGCCTGATGGCCGGGCGGCTACTGATCGCCGTGGCGCTGGCGGCGCTGTTCACCGTGACGACCACGGTCACGGCCGTGCTTGAGGGCTTTCAGAAGCTTCTGCGACCGTTCCGTCGCTGGGTCGACGCCGACCGGGTCGGCCTCCTCCTCGCCCTCACCCTGCGGTGCATCCCGCTCGTCACCGAGATCGTGTCCGAGGTGATCGAGGCCCGTCGGGCGCGCGGCACCCAGGGTTCACTGCTCGCCCTGGCCGTGCCGGTGGTCGTGCGCTCGCTCTATGCCGCGGATGCGATCGGTGAGGCTCTGGCCGCCCGCGGTCTCGACGACTGAGGCCGGAGCGGTTCGGCCCCGGCAGGTCGGTTGCGGCTAGGTTGAGACCACCAGCGGTTTCCGGTCTCACCCCGACCGGACAGGCGAGGAGCGGAGCGCGATGATCCAGCCCGGCTGCATGACCGAGGCACGTCGACGAGGACGGCTGCGGCGCGGCATCCGGGCCGGCGGCTGGTGGACCCTGACCGCGTTCTTACTCGTCGTGATCGTGTTCCTTGCCTGGGTGAACACTGTGCGCGTGGCCGATCGGGCCGCGGCGGACGAGGTCTTCGCCAACCCGAACGTGACCGTCACCGACACCCCCACGTCGGTCGTCCTCGCGCCCGCCGACGACGCCGGCTACATCGGCTTGGTCTTCGTTCCCGGTGCCCGGGTTGACCCCTATGCCTACCTCTACAAGCTGGCGGGCACGGTCGAAGACACCGGGGTGACCGTTGTGATCACCAAGCCGGTGCTCAACCTCGCCATCTTCGACCGCCGGACGTTGTCCACCTTCACCGACGCCGTCCCCGACGTCTCCACCTGGTTCGTGGGCGGCCACTCGATCGGCGGCGTGCGAGCCTGCATGCTGGCGGACGATCCCGCGGTGGCAGGGCTGGTGCTGTTCGGCAGCTACTGCGCGGCCGCGCCGGAGCGCACCGATCTGCGGGCCCTCAGCCTCAGCGGGAGCGCCGACGGCCTCAGCACCCCGGAGAAGATCGCCGACAGCGCAGATCTACTTGTGCCCGACACCCGTTTCGTCGAAATCGAAGGAGCCAACCATGCGCGGTTCGGCGACTACGGCGTCGAGAACGGCGACGGTGTTGCCACCATGTCAACGGATGCCGTTGCCGCCGAAATCACCCGCGAGCTCACTGAGTTCCTGACACAGACAACCCCGTAGTCGGCAACCTTCCCCGGTCCGCGGTTGCGATGCACTGAAGCGGCCGGCACCTGACGAACCCGATCGTTGGAGCACGGCGTGAGCACCCTGGTCATCTTCGATTCGACCTCCAAAACCAGGGCAACCATTGCCAGCGTCGCCCCGGCACCCTGCGGGGCGCGGTCGGCCGCCTTCGACACCCGGGGGCGCACATCCGTGCTGCCCCGCTGAGGTGCAAGAAAGGCCCGGGTATCCTTGACCGGGCCTCTCCTGCCGCTCTCGTGTTGTGTTCTGTGTTACGTGGTGGTCAGAGAGTCTACGTACTCCTGGTTCTCGGAGATCCACTTCGCCACGATCGGCTCGTAGTCCTTGCCGTCGTAGTCGACGAACATGGCCTTCTCAAGCGAGTACAGCTTGTCGAGGTCCATGTCGAAGCCCTTGATCCACTCGGTGGCCTGCGGAAAGTCCTCGGCGAAGTCGGACTTGGCGTAGCTGTGGAGCGACTCGGTGTTCTTCAGGGTTCCCTTGGGGTCCTCGAGAGTCTTGATCGGCAGCGAACCGTAGGCCCAGTGCGGCTCCCAGAGGGTGACGACGATGTTCTCGCCGGCCTTGGTGGCCGCGGTCAGCTCGGTGAGCATGGCTGCGGTCGATGAGGTCAGGTATTCCATGTCGTCGAGGCCGTAGGCCGGGATGACCTTCTCAGTGGTGGCCTTGGTCAGGCCGGCTCCGGGTTCGATTCCGACGATGCGGTTGCCGAACTTGTCGGCGTTCCTGGCCAGCTCGTCGAGGGAATCGATGGGGGCATCCTTGTTGACGGCGATGGTCAGGCGGGATTCCTCGTTCCATGCGCCGAGGTCGACGATGTCATCGCCGTACTCCTTCACGTAGGACGCGTGGGTCTCCGGCATCCAGACATCCATGTTGATGTCATAGTCTCCGGTGGAGAGACCCGAGTAGACGGGGGCAACGTCGGCGTATTCCAACTCTGCGTTGTAGCCCTTCTCGTCGAGGATGGCCTTCCACAGTTCGGAGACCGCGACGCCTTCATCCCAGCCGTTGAACACGGCGATGGTGATGTCTTTCTGGTCCTTGTTCCCGTCGCCGACGACGGCGGCCTCGGCCGAGGCGCAGCCGCTGAGTGCGAGGAGCCCAACGGCTCCGAGGGCGATGAGGGACAGTGATCGGTTTTTCATATTGTTTCCTTTCGTGTCGCCTGGTGGGCGACCGGGGCAGAATCAGAAATCAGGAGGTCGTGTGCGTGGCGCACTGACTCAGGCGGCCAGGGCTTGCTGGGCGCGGCGCTTGCGGGCCGACATGATTCGACCGAGCGGGGTGTCGCCGGTGCCGAGTGCGGCGGTCAGGCGGTCAAGGAAGATGGCGAGGATCACCACGGCGAGGCCGGCTTCGAAACCGAGTGCGACGTCGATGCGGTTCAGGCTGGCGACGACATCCGCTCCCAGCCCCCCGGCACCGACCATACCGGCGATGACGACCATCGACAGTGAGAGCATGATGACCTGGTTGATACCCGCCATGATCGTCGGCATCGCCAGCGGAAGCTGGATCTGCCGGAGGATGCGCCAGGGCGAGGCGCCGAAGGCCTGCCCGGCCTCAACCACTTCTCGGTCGACCCCGCGGATGCCCAGCTCGGTGAGGCGGACTCCCGGAGCCATCGCGAAGATGATGGTGGCCACGATTCCGGGCACGACGCCCACGCGGAACAGAATCAGCGCGGGAATCAGGTACACGAAGGCCGGCATGGTTTGCATGAAGTCGAGAATCGGCCGGATGATGTTGGACGCCACCGCGGACTTCGCCGCCAGGATGCCGAGCGGCAGGCTGAGGGCGATCGCGAGCACGCTGGCGACCAGCACCAGTGCGAGGGTGTCCATGGCGTTCTCCCACTGGTCGACGCCGACGACGACGATCAGACCGAGGACGGTACCGACCATGAATTTCCAACCGCGGGTGGCCAGGGCCAGCCCCGCCGAGAGCACGATGATCACCCAGAAGGGCGGCGCCACCAGGAGGAAGTCGACCAGTTCGTAGGCACCGTCGAAGACGGCCCGGATGAAGTCGAATAAGAACCCGAACGTGTCGGTGATCCAGTCGATGAACCCCTCCACGAGGGTACCCAGAGGAAGTCGGAAGTCGTTCACAGGTCGGCTCCTTCCAGAGCGGTGTCGCGGAGGGTTTCGGTGATCACGCTGATGGAAATCGTGGCTGCGGGCTCGATCACGGGCACGTCCCCCGTATTCGTGCTCACGTTGCCGAGCGCGGCCAGCAGGGTCACCCGCGGGATGACGCCGAGCAGACGGTTCTTCTCATCGACCACGGCGATGGCCAGATCACTGCCGACCGAGGGTTCGACCAGGTCGACCAGCGGGGTGTCCGGGTTGACGGAGATCGCATCCGTGCGCACTATCGCGCGCAGATCGGTCTCGCCGGCCTTGACCTGCCCCAGCACGTCGCGATCGCGCACCACACCGGCGAAGGTGCGGTCGCGGTTGAGCACGAAGGTGGCGGAGGTCTGCAGGTCGCGCATGGTGCGGAGCGCAGCTCGGGGACCGCCGGTGATCGTGACCACGGAGCGCACGGGCTCCATCACGCTGGCCGCGGTCAGCACCCGGGCGCGGTCGACATCCTGCACGAACTGAGCGACGTAGTCGTTCGCCGGGTCGGTCAGGATCTCCTCGGGGGTGCCGATCTGAACGATGCGACCATCGCGCATGACCGCGATGCGGTCGCCGAGGAACATGGCCTCGTTGAGATCGTGGGTGATGAAGATGATGGTTTTGCCGAGCTCGGCCTGCAGCTCGATCAACTGCTCCTGCATTTCGCGGCGGATCAGCGGGTCAAGGGCCGAGAACGCCTCATCCATCAGGAGGACGTCGGTGTCGGCGGCGAGAGCCCGGCCGAGGCCGACTCGCTGCTGCATTCCGCCGGAAAGCTCGGACGGCAGGCTGTCGGCCCAGCCGTCGAGCCCGACGAGGCGGATGATGGTGCGCGCCTTGGCGAGCCGCTCCTCGCGGCCCATGCCCTGCACCTCGAGTCCGTAGGCGACGTTGTCGATCACGGTGCGATGCGGTAGCAGGGCAAAGTGCTGGAACACCATGGAAATATTGGTGCGGCGCACCTCGCGCAGCGCGGCGGCGGAGATGCCGGTGATGGCCTGGCCGGCCACCGTCACGCTGCCAGAGGTGGCGTCCAGTAGCCCGTTGAGCATGCGGATCAGGGTGGATTTGCCCGAACCGGACAACCCCATCACCACGAAGATTTCGCCGCGGTGAACCTCGAATGAGGCGTCGATAACGGCGGCGGTGCCCAGCGAGGACACCTCATCGCGGCTGGCTCCCGCGGTTAGCTTCTTGACGAGCTCGTGCGGACGACGCCCGAACGCTTTGTACAGTCGATCTGCCTTCACGGCAATAGTTTCGGTCACGGATTCTCCCGGTGCACGCCGGGCGGGGCCGAATCACGGCCGACGGAACGGATGCACGCTGTGTCGGACGGGTAGGCCGTGACCGGCCTCGACGCGATGGAAAGCGTGGGCTGGGGCGATCATGGGGATCGCATCCGTCATGGCCTCACCATACGAAGCGCCGTACCGATGGGGCCGTGGCTGTACATTCGCGTCCTGGTGAAGGGTCGTAAGACCAGCAGCAAGCCTAACACGGGGGTATTTGCGTCGCAGAAGCAGCGATTTCGACGGTTTCGGGTAGCGGGGAGAACCGGCCCTACCGCAGGCCGCGAGACAGCCGCCGCGGAGCATCCGTGCCGGGTCGCGTTCGACGACCCGGAACGGACTCAGGCCTTGAGCGCCGCGATCTGCGCGGACTTCTCGGTCGCGGCGGCCGTTTCGGCGGCGCTGGGCGCACCGTGGTGGGCGATCATCGTGGTCTCGTCGAACGGCTCGTGACGGTCGAGCACCCGGTCGACCTGGGCACGATCGATCTCCTTGGTCCAGGATCCGATCAGCACGGTGGCGACGGCGTTGCCGGTAAAGTTCGTGAGCGCGCGGGCCTCGGACATGAAGCGGTCGATGCCCACGATGAAGCCGACTCCTTCAAGCAGCTGCGGGGCGTGGGCCTGCAAGCCGGCGGCCAGGGTCGCGATCCCGGCACCGGACACTCCGGCGGCACCCTTGGAGGCGATGATCATGAAGGCGAGGAGCCCGATCTGCTCGCCCAGGGCGAGCGGCTGACCCATGGCCGTGGCGATGAAGAGCGACGCCATGGTCAGGTAGATCGCGGTGCCGTCGAGGTTGAACGAGTATCCGGTGGGAACCGTGACGCCCACGACCGGCTTGGAGACGCCGAGGTGCTCCATCTTGGCGATCAGGCGCGGCAGCGCCGCCTCGGAAGAGGAAGTCGAGAAGATCAGCAGGTACTCTCGGCCGAGATAACGCATCAGCTTGAAGATGCTGATGCCGGTGACGATCTTGAGCAACCCGCCGAGGATGACGACGATGAAGAGCACACAGGTCAGGTAGAAGGCGCCCATCAGGGTGAAGAGGCTGATAACGGCCTGGAAGCCGGTGGCACCGACGACGGCGGCGATCGCACCGAAGGCGCCGATCGGCGCGAGCCACATGACCATGATCAGGATGCGAAAGACCAGGGCCTGCACGTGCGCGATGCCCTCGAGGATCGGCTTGCCGGCGGCTCCCATCTTCTGCAGCGCGAAGCCGGCGATGAGGGCCACCAGCAGGGTCTGCAGGATGTTGCCGGCGGTCAGTGCGGAGAACAGTGTGGTCGGGATGATGCCGAGGAAGAAGTCCGATTCGGCGGCTTCCGGCGGCACGAAGGTGGTCGCGGTGAGATCGAGCCCTGAGCCGGGCTTGATCACGTTGCCCACGACGAGGCCGATCGCCAGGGCGAAGGTGGACATGGTCAGGAAGTAGCCGAGGGCCAGTCCGCCGATCTTGCCGACCGTGGCGGCCTTCGCGATGGAACCGATGCCGAGGATGATCGTGCAGAAGATGATCGGCGAGATCATCATCTTGATCAGGGCGATGAAGATGTCCCCGAGCGGTTTGAGCGAGACGGCGAATCCGCCTGTGCCGCCGAAGAGCAGGCCGACGATGACGCCGAGGATCACCGCGACGATGACCGCCATGTACAGGTAGTGGGACTTGTCAAACTTCTTCGCGGGCTGTGCAGCGCGAGCGCGAGGCAGTGATGCCATAAAAGACTCCTTTGTCTAGTAACTAGGCTGGGGTGAAGCGCTGGTGCGCCCGGACCATCCGTGGTGTGTTTCAGACTGGACGACCGAGGCGCCCGCGTCACTGTTGCGGTCATATTGGTCACGGTCGCGCAAATGGAAGAAGGATGCGATGGGGCAAGGCTGGAGCATTGCGCGCCGCCTGTTCCTGGCGAACGCCCTGGTCATCATGGCGATAACCGTGTTCGCGGGCACCGCGGCCTTCGTGGACGCCCGCGACCGTGGTTTCGTCGCCGCCGAGGAACGGATGCTGTCCGTCGCCAGCGCCATCGCCGACAACCCGCTCGTACTGGATGCCAGCCGCTCGGCCGATCCCAGCGCGGTGCTCCAGCCGTACGCCGAGCGGGTCACCGCCGACGCCACCCTCGACTTCATCACGATCATGGCGCCCGACCGCACCCGCTGGACCCACCCGACCGAGTTGGAGATCGGCCGCCCCTACATCGGTACCGTCACGCCCGCCCTGGCCGGGGAACCGTTCACCGAGGTGACCACGGGCACGCTCGGACCCTCGGTGCGGGCCGTCGTTCCGATCACCGACGAGCAGGGAGCCGTTCAGGGCCTGGTGGCTGCGGGGGTGAAGACGAGCAACCTCTCCATCGCGCTGAGCGCGCGGCTGCCGGCCGTGCTGGGGGTGGCCCTGATGCTGCTAGCCACGGGCACCCTCGCCGCCTGGCTGCTCGGTCGCTATCTGAGCCGGGTCACGCTCGGCTGGGGACCGGAGCAGCTCGCCCAGCTCTTCGTCTACTACGACTCGGTGCTGCATTCGGTGCGGGAGGGTCTCGTACTCGTGACTCTCACGGGCGAGGTCGTGCTCTACAACGATCAGGCTGCCCGGCTGCTGGGCCTGCCGCCGCGCTCACCGACTGAGGGCCGAGCATCCTCCGCCGCCACGCAGAGCCTTGACCATCTCGACCTTCCCCCGGCGCTCGCCGAGCTACTGAAGAGCGGCCGCCCCGCCACCGACGAGATCCACGTCACCGACACGCGCGTGCTGGTCGTCAGCCAGCTGCCGGCACTGAAACCGGGCAGCGGCCGCACCAAACCCGCGCCGATGGGCTGGGTTGCGACCATCCGCGACCACACCGACCTGCAATCAATGGGCAGCGAGCTCCGGTCGATGCGCACCCTCTCGGATGCCCTGCACGCCCAGACCCATGAGCACGCCAACCGGCTTCACACCATCGTGTCCCTGATGGAACTCGGGCGCGGCGCCGAGGCCCTCGATTTCGCCACCAAAGACCTGGAGCTCAGCCAGCAACTCACCGATGACATGCTCGACTCGGTGGACGAACCGGTGCTCAGCGCCCTGCTGATGGGCAAGTTCGCCCAAGCCAGCGAGCTGGGCGTGCTGCTCACGGTTGAGGCGGCCGGAACCCTCGCCGATTCCGGCCTGACGGCGCAGGACCTGGTCACGGTCGTGGGCAACCTGGTCGATAACGCACTCGACGCGGCCGCCGGCGGCGAGGCACCCCGCCGGGTGCACCTCTCGGTCGGCTCCACGCCCTCGTCGGTGGCGATCGAGGTGGCCGACACCGGGCCCGGCGTCGACCCGGACGCCGTGACCGACATCCTCCGCCGCGGTTACAGCACCAAGGAGCCCGGCAGTTTCGGCCGCGGCCTCGGACTGGCGTTGGTGCGGCAGACGGTCAACCGGCTCGGCGGCAGCCTCAGCATCACCCGCCGCGAGGGGGCCGTGTTCACGGTCACCCTCCCCCGGCAGCCGGAGGAGCCCGCTGCGGGCATCGAACCCGACCTCGCGGCGACGATGGGCGGATCGCATGACTGACCGGGACATCCGGGTGCTCGTCGTCGAAGACGAAGCCATTGCGGCCGAGGCGCACGCCGCCTACCTCGGGCGTTTGACCGGTTTCGTGCACGCGGGCACCGTCGGCGACGGCCATTCCGCCCTGCGCGCCCTGGCTACGGCCGTCACCGCGGGGCAGCCCATCGATCTGGTGCTGATGGATATGACCCTGCCCGACCTGCACGGCCTCGACGTGAGCCGACGGATGCGCGCGGCCGGCCTGACCACGGACATCATCGCCATCACGGCGGTGCGCGAACTGCACATCGTGCGCGGCGCCGTGGCGGCCGGCATTGTTCAATACCTGATCAAGCCGTTCACCTATTCGACCTTCGCGCAGAAGCTGGTGCAGTATCGGGACTTTCGGCTTCAGCTGGGCGGCCTGTCCGCGATGACCAGCCAGACCGACGTGGACCTGGCGTTCGCGAGCCTGCGCACGCCCACCGAGCTGCCGCGGCCGAAGGGTCTGTCCGAGGGCACCCTGGGCGCGGTGATCGAGTTCCTGAAGCTGCAAACCGTTCCGGTCTCCTCCAGCGAGGTGATGGAGCAGCTCGGCATTTCTCGGGTGACCGCCCGGCGCTACCTTGAGCATCTGGCCGACACCGGCTCGCTCGAGCGGTCGCCGCGCTACGGCACGCCGGGGCGGCCAGAGAACGAATACGTCTGGAAGCGGCTGTAGCGCGCACGTGCAGTCACGGCCGCGCGGTGAGCACTCCCGGCGTGGCTCTCTCAGCGGCCGGCGCGCTCCGCCAGGCCGCGCACGCAGGCGGCCTGGCCGGCGTGCTGCAGGTCGTCGGAGAGCACGCTGACCAGGCGCACCGCGAGTGTGACCGGCGGGGTCCAGCGGGTGTCGACGACCCGGGAGAAATCTGCCGTGGTGAGAGTGGGCAGCCAGGCGATGGTGCGGGCGTGCACCGCGTCGAGATAGCCGGCCAGAACGGATGCGCCGGCGCGCACCTGCCCAACCTCCTCGGCGGTTTGGCCGTAGCCGGTGGCCGCCCGCGCGAAGGGAAACGCGAACCTGTCGGCCCAGCCGGCGCTGTCCCAGAGCTGGTCCTCGTTCATCAGCTCGGCCAGGTGGTCATCCTGCACCCGGGTCAGGTGCCAGATCAACCACGCGATGCTGTTCGCCTCCGGGTCGGGCCGGAAGGTCAGCAGCTCTTCGTCGGCATCCACGAGCACGACATGCACGATGCTCCGGACACGTGCGTAGGCCTCGGCGATCAGGTAGCTCGACAGCATCGGTTCTCCTTACGCCGAGTGCCTCGTCAGTGCCTCGGTTGGTGGCCCCGATGTGTCCCGCGTCGGAGCCAGAGTAGCCCCGGCTTGCTACCTGGCGGTGGTCGAGCCTGTCGAGGCCCACCGCCCAGCAGCTGGATTACGGTTGCGCCCGTTTGCTCGGGAGTGCGATCAGGGTTTGTTCGGGGTCGACTCCGACCGGCGGCCGGAGCCAGTAGTCGTTACCGGTGCGGATGATGCTCCAGTGCTGATTATGCAACAGCAGGTGGTGCGGGTGGCAGAGCAGTACCCCGTCGGCGGGGTCGGTGTAGCCGTTGTCTTTCACCCATTCGTTAATGTGGTGGGCCTCGCTCCAGGCTGGTGATTTGTCGCAGTCGACCCAGCGGCATCCGCCGTCGCGAACGCCCATTGCGGCCCGCTGGGCTTCGGTGAAGAGGCGTTCGTCGCGGCCGACGTTGATGATGTCGCCGGATTCACTGAACTGGATGCCGCGGGTTCCGGTGTCGCAGAGGAGCCGGTCGATGGTGTCCTGCGAGATCGGGACCGGGTTTCCCTCGATCTGCCCTGCCTGACCCGCCTGACCCGTTTCGAGGGCCGTTCCGGCCACGATCACTCAAACCGACGGGCGGCGGCCACCGAACACCCGCCCCTGGTCGGCCTCACCGGCGATCTTCAGCAGCTGCACGAAGGCATCCGCGGCGATCTGATCCGTGCTGCGCGAGTCATCCTGCAGGCGTTTCGCCCACGCCGCCTTCTCCTTGTCGACGAAACGCACGCCTCCGCGGCGAGGGTCGGTGACCGAATCGAAGACGGAGAGCACGAATTCGCCGTCTTCGGGAGCGAAGAGCCCATTCAGGCGCACCTTGCCGTTTCCCAGCCGGTACACCTTCAGGAACCGGTCGTCGTAGGCCTGCTTCTCCCGAGCGGCAATGCCGGCTTCGTCGAGGCGGTCGCGCATTCGTCTCGCGAGTTTGAAGACGTGGTCCGCGTTCAGAGTTGAGGCCATCATCGAGCCGACCGCGACGAGCTTGAACGCGTCGTTCTTCGTCGAGCCGGTCACCTTCTGGATCAACGCCTGAGGCGAGAGGAACCCCTGCTGCGCGGCCAGACCGGAGTGGCCCGGTTCCAGCCGCGAACGCCGGGCGATGGTCGCCGCCATCCGCGCCGAACGGGTGTCGAGGAGGCGGCGAGCAGCCGCGATCGGCCTCTGACCGGCCAGCACCTCAGCATCGGCGAGGGCCTTATTTTCGGCGAAAACGGAACCGAGGAGGGCGACGGCATCCGTTGCCTGCCTGAGGTCATCCGCGGTGGTTGTCATGTTTCGAAACTAGCAAACATGACATACAGAGTTGAGAGTCTGTCACTTATCTATGGAAGTTTCTAGAAGTCATGTTCGAGGCCTGCGCGGCCACTCCACCCTCTTCCGGTCGGCTAGCCCTCCAGCGACCTGATCAGACGAGCCGGCACGCCACCATGGACGGTGTTGGGCTCGACGTCCTTGGTCACTACACTGCCGGCAGCCACGATTGCCCCGTTGCCGATCGTGACACCGGGCAGGATTGTGGCGAAAGCACCGATCCACGCGCCGTCGCCGACATGGATCGGCTTGGTTACCAGTGGGCCGACTCGGAACTCGCTGGGTCCGATCTCATGCGTACTTGTGACGAAGCGGACGCCCTGGGCCACAGCCGCGCGCCCAATGACCACACGCTCATTTCCGTCGAAGTAGCAGCCCTCATTCACGAACGCGCCGGGTTTTAGAACGACCATTCTGGAGCCAAAGGTGACCCCCTTCAGCACTCTGGAACTTCTGACGTTCATTCCGGCGAGGTGGAGCAGCCGAGACCGATGCGCTCCATTGACGATCAGCGGTGTAGCCAGGAGCCAATTAACGATGATGTCGTGCCAAATTCGCACCGCGTGGGGTCTGTCTTTGGTGGCTCGTGCAGCTCTGATTTTTTCCGCCTGACGATGAAGGTGCTGTTGACTGGATATCAGGCTACCGGGTACAGAAAAGGCCAAGCCTCGTTTGGAACGAGCCTGGCCTTTTTCTGATGGTGCACCCCCCCGGACTTGAACCGGGAACCCACTGATTAAGAGTCAGTTGCTCTGCCAATTGAGCTAGAGGTGCGTGTTTCTCTACTCTCCGACCCAGGGTGACCCGAACCGACTCTAGATACTAACAGCACGATTACCTTCGGCGCCAATCGCGGTACAAACCGGAGAGTCGCGCCAAAATTACTAGTCTTGGTCTGTGACCCAGCCCCAGAAGTACTCCCTCGATGACGACCTCCAGCTCGCGACCGAGCTCGCCGATCTGGCCGACGCGATCTCGCGCGACCGGTTCACCGCGATGGACCTCGTCGTGACGACCAAACCCGACCGCACCCCGGTGACGGATGCCGACCAGGCCGTGGAGCGCGCGATCCGGACCGCCCTGGCCGAGCGGCGCCCGGCCGACGGCATCCTCGGTGAGGAATTCGGCACCGAGGGCACCAGCGTGCGGCAATGGATCATCGATCCGATCGACGGCACAGCCGGTTTCCTGCGCGGCATCCCGATCTGGGGCACTCTGATCGCCCTCGCCGTCGATGGCGATCCGGTGGTGGGGATGGCGAGCTCCCCAGCCCTCGGCAAGCGTTGGTGGGCGCGCACCGGCGGCGGCGCCTGGATGACCGACGAGCGCACGCCGGGCGCCGACCCCGTGCGCCTGGCCGTGTCCGGCGTGGCCAAGCTCGCCGACGCCTCGCTCAGCTACAACAGCATCCAGCAGTGGGACCAGACCGGGCACCTCGACGAGCTGATCACACTGTCCCGCCAGGTCTGGCGCACCCGCGCCTACGGCGACATGTGGTCGTACATGCTCCTCGCCGAGGGTCTGCTCGACATCGTCGCGGAACACGACCTGCAGCCCTACGATCTCGCGGCCCTGGCCCCGATCGTGCAGGAGGCCGGTGGCCGGTTCTCCTCCGCCGACGGCCGGCCCGGCCCCTGGCACGGCAGCGCTCTGGCCACCAACAGCCTGCTGCACGAGCCGGCTCTGCGGGCCCTCGGCTCAGCGACCACCACCACGGATGCACCCGCGTCCCCGAGCGCGCCGACCCGCTAACCGATGATCCCGCCGCGCACGCACCCCGGAACCCTGACCCTGCTGATCGCTGCGGCCAGCGTCCTGACCGCCAGCCTCACCGGCTGCAGCGTGATCGGCGACATGCTGCCGACGCCGGTCCGCAACGTGGCTGCCGTGCCGGCATCCGCTCTCGGAGAGGTCACCGCTGTGGCCGACCTTCTCGTCGGAGACTGCCTGCGTGAGGTTTCGGAGGGACTGGACGTGAACGCATCGATCGTTCCGCGGGTTTCATGCGACGAGAGCCACGAGTTCGAGGTATTCGCCCGGTTCCCGGTGCCGGGCGACGCCTTCCCCGGCGACAACGCCGTGACCGCAGTGGCGGAAACCGGCTGCGGTTCCCTGTTCGAGGACTTCGTGCTGCTCGAGTACCGGGCATCGAGTCTGGATTTCGCCTACCTCACCCCCACGGCGCAGAGCTGGGCCGACGCCGACGTCCTGGCCAGCCCGAACGGCCCGGGCAGCCGCGACGTCTCGTGCCTGATCACCGACCCGGCCGGCGCCGTGACCGGCACCCTGGCCGGCGCATCGCGCTGACCCGCGGCCATACTGTTGACCCATGAGGATCAATGCCTTCTCGGATGTCTCCCTGCGAGCGCTCATGTTCCTGGCGACGCTCCCCGACGGCGAGCTTCAGACCTCGCGGGTCATCGCCGAGGCGGTGGCCACCCCGTACAGCCATGTCAGCAAGGCCGTCATGCGACTCCGCGAGCTGGGACTCGTGGAGTCACTGCGCGGCCGTACCGGCGGAGTGAGGATCAGCCCGGTCGGGCGAACGGCCACCGTGGGCTGGCTGCTGCGCCAACTCGACACCCGCGACGATGTCGCCGACTGTGAGACGCCCCACGGTGACTGTCCGCTCAGTGGCGGCTGTGGACTCCGCGGGGGGCTCCGACGAGCACGGGAGGCGTTCTACGCCGAACTCGACGACCTTGTGATCGCGGCTCTCCCCCATATCGGCTTCCCCGCTCCCGTTGTCCTCACGCTGGCACCCCTGCCGCCGCGCCGCGCCGATCGGGGGTAATGGGATACAACCCGATATTAAGCATTTGAAATGATACTTTTGGGTACGTCCCTCAATTGCTTGGAGTTTGCATGCTATCCACCCAGTCACTGCCCCTCATCAAAGCGACTCTGCCCCTGGTGGGCGAGCGCATGCCCGAGATCGCGAAGAACTTTTACGGCCGGATGCTGACCGCTCACCCCGACCTCTTCGACGGCCTCTTCAGCCGCTCCAACCAGAAAAACGGCTCGCAGCAGCAGGCCCTGGCCGGAAGTATCGCCGTCTTCGCGACCTACCTGGTGCAGAACCCCGACACCACGCCGGAGGCCATGCTCTCCCGCATCGCCCACAAGCACATCTCCCTCTCCATTGCGCCCGAGCAGTACGACATCGTCTACAAGTACCTCTTCGAGGCCATCGCCGAAGAACTCAGCGACGTCATCACGGCCGAGATCGCCGGCGCCTGGACCGAGGTCTACTGGCTGATGGCCCACGCCCTGATCAAGATGGAGAAGGGCCTTTACGCCGGTCTCGCCAGCGACAAGCCGCTCGCCCCCTGGGTCGTCGTGAAGAAGGAAGCGGCCGGCACCGACGCCGTCACATTCACCCTGGAGCCGGCCGACGACACTCCCGTGACGCCTGCCCTGCCGGGCCAGTACGTCAGCGTCACGGCCACCATGCCCGACGGCATCCGCCAGGTGCGCCAGTACTCGCTGTCGGCCGGCACGGCCACGACCCGCGTCTTCACCACCAAGCTCGACGCAGACGGCGAGGTCTCCCCCGTGCTGCACCGTGATGTGCAGGTCGGCGACACGCTCATCCTCTCCGTGCCGTGCGGCGACATCACCCTAGATCAGGGCACCGGCCCGCTGATCCTGGCCTCGGCCGGAATCGGCTGCACGCCCAGCGCATCGATCCTGCGCTCCCTGGTGGACACCGGCTCGAAGCGCGAGGTGCTCGTGCTGCATGCCGAGAGCAACCTCGAACGCTGGGCGCTGCGCGACCAGATGAGCGAAGACATCGCACTGCTGGAAGCAGCAGAGCTCGAACTCTGGCTGGAGATCCCGAGCGAGGGCCACCACGAGGGCTTCATGTCCCTTGAGAACGTGTCGATCCCGACGGATGCCTCGGTGTACCTGTGCGGTCCGCTCCCGTTCATGCGCAGCCTGCGCTCACAGGCGCTGGAGTCCGGTGTGCCGGCCGACCGCATCCACTACGAGATCTTCGGCCCTGACCTCTGGCTTGCCGGCGTCTGATCCGCGCGGAATTTCAGCGCAGCCTCAGTGCTCGTCGCCCCATTCGGTGCCCTCGAGGTCGCCGCGCAATGTGCCGGTGACCTCGTCGACCGCCTCGCCCACGGTGCCCGCGAACCGCTCCGGTGGGAACCGTCGACTGAGACCGTAGTCGCGCAGGTGGTCCTTCACCGGACCCTTCATCTCGGCGAAGATCAGCGTGATCCCGCGTGAGGCGAGGAAATCGTCGAGTTCCAGAAGTTCTTCCACGGCGGTCGTGTCGATCTCTGTGATCGGCTCGGCCGCCAGGATGACCGTGTGCACGTCACTCCCTGCCTCGGTGACGACGCGACGCACGAAGTCGTCGAAAATGCCGCCGTTGGCGAAGAACAGCGGCGCGTCGAAGCGCACGATGACGATGCCGGGCAACCGCTCGCCCTCCGGATGACGGGACAGGTCGTGGTACCCGCGCAGCCCACGGATGCGCCCGAGCTCAGCCCGGTAGGGTCGCCAGGCGTGGCTCACGAATGCCCCGAGGGACAGCACGATCGCCACGCCGATGCCCTCGATCACGCCCACGACCACGACACCGAGGAACGACGCGATGGACAGCGCGGCATCCACTTTGTTCATCCGCACGAGGGCGAGGAACCCCTTCACGTCGATCAGACCGGCGGCCGCGACGATCACGACGGCAGCGATGGTCGCCGAGGGCAGGTAGCCGGTGAGTCCGGGCGCCAGCAGCATAAACACCACGATGAGTGCGGCGCCGACCACGCCCGTGAGCTGGGTTCGTGCGCCCGCGCTCTCGGCAACGGGGGTGCGCGAGGACGACGCCGAAATGGGGAAGCCGCCGAGCAGACCGCCCGCGATGTTCGAGGCGCCGATCGCCGCCATCTCCTGACTCCCGTCGACACTCTCGCCGCGGCGCGCGGCGAACGTGCGCGACAGCACGGCCGTATCGGCGAAGGCGATCAGGGCGACGCCGAGGGCGGGAAGGGCGAGCGCGGCGACATCCGCCCAGACCAGACCGCCGAGCGCCGGAGCGGGCAGTCCCTGCGGCATCGCCCCGACGACGGGTATGGTGCTGTGAAGCCCGGGTACGGCAGTCAGCAGTGTCGCCAGCACGACGGCCACTAGCACGCCGGGGATCCGAGATCTGCCCCAGGACAGACCCACGATGATGAGCAGCGACCCGAGTCCGAAGAGCAACGCGGTGAGGTTGACTTCGCCCCCGGCGACACCGGCCCCGATTGCGATCACGTCGGCAATCGGCGGACCCGAGTCGATCGAAAATCCCAGCAGCGCCGGCAGTTGGGAAATGATCACCAGGAGTCCGAGGGCATTCAGGTAGCCGACCCGGATGGGCTTGGAGAGCAGGTCGGTCACGAATCCGAGGCGGAGCAGTCCGCCCAGCAGGAGGATCAGGCCGACCATGATCGCGAGAAGTCCCGCCAGGGCCACCGCTCGGTCATCGTCGCCGAGGGCAAGCGGCAGGATCACGGCCGCGATGATCGGCGCCAGGGCCGAGTCGGGGCCGAGCACCAGCACGCGAGAGGGGCCGAACAAGGCATATGCCGCCAACGGAATGATCGTGGCGTACAGGCCGGTCTCTGGCGGCAGGCCGGCCACCTCGGCGTAGCCGATGCCCACCGGGATCAGCAAGGCGGTGAGCACAAGCCCCGCTCTCAGGTCAGGGAGCAGCCAGGCGCGCCGGTAGGTGAGCGCGGTATCGACACCCGGCACCCACTTCTTCACCCACGCAGCCGCCATACCGTTCCTCCCGGCCCTATCTTGGTGCATCCGGGCGGTCCGGCCTAGAGGGCCTATAAGTCGGTGTAGCCGAGATCGGGAGCCGGGAGAAAGCGGGCGACGGATGAGGGGGCGCCCGACAGCGCGAGGATCACCAGTTCGTTCTCCCCCGCAGTGAGCACCGGACCGGGCACGTACAGGGTAACCTGCGGCCCGCGATCCCAGAATCGGCCGAGGTTGAACCCGTTCAGCCAGGCCTGGCCCTTGCCCCAGCCGACGACGCTGAGAAAGAGGTCCACCCCGGGCTCGGCGACGAAACGCCCGCGGGCGAAGGCCGGGCCCGCCAGCGACCTACCGGGCATACCCCTCCGGAACAGGGAGGCGCCAAGTCCGGTCACGGCGTCGAGGCGCAGCGGGACCACCTGCCACGCCGGCTCCTCCGTGTCGAGGAGGGCCGGGCCGATCAGACCCTTGGCCTCGCCGATCCGGGGGCCGTAGTTGACCCTGCCCTGATCTTCGACGAGCACGTCGAGTCGCCCGGCAGCGTCACCGTCACCCACGCTCGGCAGGGTGAGCGAGCGGTCGTGGTTGTCGCGCTGGAGCACACCCACCGGCACACCGTCGAGAAACACCTGGGCGCGGTCGCGCACCTCAGCGAACGAGAGCACGCGGGCGGCACCCGGTGCCACCCGCGTGCGGTAGAGGGCGAACCCGGAATACTGGCCCACGGCATCCATGGTCGGCAACCCGGCGCCAGCAGCGGCAGGAACGACAGCCTCGACCCCCGCTGCAGCCTCGTCGGCCGGCACGCCCAGAACTTCGAGGGCATCCCACAGGCTGACCGACTCCCAGAGGGACACCTCGAAGGCCGGGGCCGCCCGCACCCGGTCCGGCAGCTCGTCCGGCACGCTCGTATATCGGGCGAGCACCTCCCGGAAGGCGTGGTACTTCTCGGTGGTCTGGCCGCTCTCCGACAGGGGCGCGTCGTAGTCATAGGACGTGATCGTGGGCTGGAACACGCCCTTGTCATTGGCGCCGTTCGTGAATCCGAAATTGGTGCCGCCGTGGAACATGTACAGATTGACGGATGCCCCAGTAGCCAGCAACTCGTCGAGCTCTCGCGCCGACTCTGCGGCCGAGGTGGTGTGGTGGTGTGCACCCCAGTGGTCGAACCATCCGTTCCAGAACTCCGCGCACATCAGCGGCCCGGTCGGCTGATGCCGCCGGAGGGTGGCCAGGCGTTCGCGGCTGCGTGCGCCGAACGACCCGGTCTTGTGCAGTTCGGGCAGGCTGCCGTCCTGCAGCATCTGGTCCGTCGGCTGGTCGATCGTGGTCAGTGGCACGGTGATGCCGTGGGCCCGGTTGAGCTCGACGAGCGCCGTGAGGTAGTCCTGATCGCGCCCGTAGGCACCGTACTCGTTCTCGATCTGCACCAGGATCACCGCTCCGCGGCGATCGATCTGCCGCTCGGCCACGATCGGCAGCACCTGCTCGAAGTACTCGGCGACGGCCGCCAGATACTGCGGCTCATTGCGGCGCACGCCCACTGTGGCGTTCTGGAACAGCCAGGCCGGCAATCCGCCGTTGTCCCATTCCGCACAGATAAACGGGCCGGGGCGCACGATCGCGTACAAACCCTCCGCAGCGACGAGGTCGAGAAAATGCGCGAGGTCGAGCGGCCCGTCGGTGCGGAACTCCCCGCGCACGGGTGCGTGCGCGTTCCAGGGCACGTAGGTCTCGATCGTGTTCAGGCCCATCAGCCGGGCCTTGTGGATGCGGTCGGCCCAGTGGTCGGGGTGCACCCGGAAGTAGTGGATGGCCCCGGCCAGCACTCGGAACGGCTGCCCATCGAGCAGGAAGTCCCGTTCCCCGATCGCGAAGCGGCCGGTCACGCGGTGCCGGCCGTCGTTGCCGCCACTGCCACTGCCACTGCCACTGCCACTGCCGGCACAGCCTCCCGGGATCGGCGCAGCACGGCCACCCCGAACCGGGGCAGGTCCAGTTCGCCGTCGGTGAGCGTGGCCGGGCCGAGGTCGATGCCGATGAGTCCCGAGCCCGTGACGCCCGCCACCCGCACGACCTCCTCGCTGTGGTTGATGTAGAAGAGGTAGTCGTGGGTGTCGGACTGCCGGGCGGCGAGCTGCACCGATCCGTGCACGGCGGCAGGCAGCGGCGAGACGATCCCGGCCTGCGCGGCGAACCTTCCGACGAGGGTGGCCAGCGCCACGGTGTCGGGCACGGTGGCGACGAAGCAGGCCCGGCCGGCGCCGACAACCCGGCCCGTCACGGCGGGTACCCCGGGGTACGGACCGCCGACGAATCGGGCGAGCACCTCGACATCCGGCTGCACCGTGACGTCATGGGTGATCAGGATGCCTGTGCCTCCGTCGGGAAGGCTGGCGACGCCGGTCGGGCTGGTTCCCTCCAAACCCACGGTCTGGCCGGGAAGCAGCGGGCCGAATTCCTCCGCGCGCACGCCGAGCAGATCGCGGAAGGCGCCCGGGTATCCCCCGGGATAGACGTGGTCGTCGCGGTCGGCCAGGCCGGAGAACGCACCGACGACGAGGTGGCCCCCGGCACGGGCATAGTCACCGAGGGCGGCGGCGAGCGGCTCCGGAACGACGTAGAGCATCGGCGCAATCACGAGGTCGTAGCCGGCCAGGCCGTTCTCGGCCAGGGCGATGGCCGCGGGCACGATGTCGGCCTGCAGCCCGTTGGCCAGTGCTGCGGTGTACCAGTTCATGGCCTCCACCTTGTAGCGCAGCTGGTCGGTGGGGTGCGAGTCGAGCTCGGAGGCCCACCAGGAGTCCCAGTCGAAGAGGATGCCGATGCGAGCCTGCACGGTTGTCGTGCCGGCCACCTCGGCGAGGGCGACGAGCTCGGCGCCGAAGTCCACGACCCGGCGGAACATCGTGCTGTCCTCACCCGCGTGCGGGAGCATCGCCGAGTGGAATTTCTCCGCTCCGGCGAGAGACTGGCGCCACTGGAAGAAGCAGATCGCGTCGGCGCCGTGGGCCAAGTGCGTGAGGCTGTCCCGGCGCAGCTGCCCGGGCGCCTTGGCCAGGTTCACCGGTTGCCAGTTCACGGCGCCGGTGGAGTGCTCCATCAGGAACCAGGGTTCGCGTCTGGCGATCTGCCCGGTGAGGTTGGCCGAGAACGAGAGCTCCTCGAAGGCGAGCGGGTAGGCGCCGAGGAAGTAGTGGTCGTTCGAGACAATGTCCACCTCGGTTGCCCAGTCCGCGTAGTCCATCCCCTTCACTTCGCCCATCACCATGAAGTTCGTGGTGATCGGCACGTCCGGGGTGATGCGGCGCAGGATGTCCCGCTCGGCCACCAGGTAGTCCTTCAGCGCGTCGCTGGAAAACCGGGCGAAATCGAGTTGTTGGGTGGGGTTCGGGTGGGTTCCGGCCAGGCGAGGTGGCAGGATCTGGGTCCAGGCCGAGTAGTTCTGCGACCAGAAAGCCGTGCCCCAGGCCCGGTTGAGATCGGCGAGCGAGCCGTAGCGGGCTTCCAGCCAGACCCGGAAGACCGCCGCCGCGTCATCCGAAAAGTCGTACACGTTGTGGCAGCCGAGCTCATTGCTCACATGCCACAGGGCGAGGGCCGGGTGGTCGGCGTAGCGCAGGGCCATCTTCTCGACCAGCGCGAGGGCGTAGCGGCGGAAGACCGGTGAGGTGGGGCGCCACTGCTGGCGTGCGCCGGGCCAGATCGTCTCGCCGACCCGGCTCTCGGGCAGCACCTCCGGGTGCAGCTCGGTCAGCCAGGGCGGCGGGCTGGCGGTGGCCGTGGCCAGGTCAACGGCGATGCCGTTGTCGTGCAGCAGATCAAGCACCCGGTCGAGCCAGGCGAAGTCCCACGAGTCGATGGTGGGCTGCAGCAGCGCCCAGGAGAAGATGCCGACGCTGACGATGTTCACGCCGGCCTCCCGCATCAGACGCACGTCGTCGGCCCAAACCGTTTCCGGCCACTGCTCCGGGTTGTAGTCGGCACCGTAGGCCAGCCGTGGTGTTTCAGCGGCCAGGCTCTGGCTGCCGTCGGCGAGAGGGTGGGCGTCGGGCCAGCGGACCCAGCGGGCCGGTGAAGTGTCGTGCGTCATGGTGTTCGTCTCATTCGTCGTGCAGGGTGACGGGTGTGCCGGGCGGGCGGGGGCCACCGGATCTGCGGTGGCCCCCGCTCGCCCGTCGAGCGGGGCGGATACGCCCGGTTACTTGCTGTTGACGGTGAAGCCCTGCTCCACTCCGTAGGCTGCGGTCTCGTCCTGCCAGCCCTGGAGGCCGGTGTTCAGGTCGGTCTTGTTCTCGTAGGACTGTCCGACCGTGTCAGCGAAGATGCTGTTCGAGTAGACCTGGAACGGCAGGTAGGACCAGCCGGGCACGACGTCCTTGGCGGCCTTCACGAGCACCTCGTTGATCTTCTGGCCACCGAAATACTCGCTCTCGTAGCCGAGGAACTCCTCCGACTCGAGGTCGGCGACGGTGGAGGGGAAGCTGCCGCCGTCGATCTGCAGCTGCACCCCGGGGCCGGCGTTCAGGTACTCGACGAATCCGGCCGCAACGAGCTTGTTCGTGCTCTGTTCGAGCACGGCCACGCTGGAGCCGCCGTTCTCGGCGCTGGCCGCTTCACCGGCTTCGTAGGTGGGTAACGGGGCAACCCGCCAGTCACCGGCCGATTCGGTGATGCCCGATTCGAAGTTGGCGGGCATCCAGGCGCCGGTCAGCAGGGTCGAGATGGTGCCGTCTCCGAGGGCCTTGTACCACTCGTCGGTCCAGCCGACGATCGGGGAGACGAGGCCGTCCTGAACCATCGGGTTCCACATTTCCGTCCACTCCTTGGCACCGGCATCCTGCAGGTCGATCGTGACGTCGGTGCCGTTTTCGGTCGTGTACGGATGTCCGCCGGCCTGCCAGATCATGCTCGTGGCGAAGCCGGCGTCGCCGGAGTCGCTCGAGATGTAGCGGGACGGGTCGGCGGCGTGGATCGTGGCCGCTGCCGCGGTGTATTCGGCCCAGGTGGTCGGCACGGCGATGCTGTACTCGTCGAACACGGCCTTGTTGTAGAACATGGCCATGGGGCCGGAGTCCTGCGGAAGGGCGTAGAGACCGCCGTCGATGCTCACGTTGCCCCAGGTCGACGCCGTGAACTCGTCCTCGAGTTCGGCGAAGCCGAAGTCGTTGAGGTCGGCGAGGGAATCCGACAGAGCGAACTGCGGCAGGGCGTAATACTCGATCTGAGCCACATCGGGGGCGCCCGATCCGGCCTTGATCGCGTTCTGCAGCTTGGTGTACTCGGCGCTGCCGGTGCCCGCGTTGACCACCTTGACGGTGACGTTGGGGTATTCCTCCTGGAAGGCATCCGCTGCGGCCTGCACCGGGGTGCCCCAGGACCAGACCGTGATGGTGGATTTCTCCTGCAGAGCCGCCGCGATGTCGTCGGCGGTGCCGGTTTCGGCTCCCCCGGCGGAACCCGGCGCACAGGCCGCGAGCGATCCGACCAGGCACAGGCCGGTCACCATGGCCGCTACGGTGCGTCCCACGCGTCGTGCGGTGCGGTGTGTTGATTTCATTGTGAACCCTTCACTTCTTTGAGAATGGAGGCTGCTTGGATGGTTAGGCTTTGACGCTTCCGGCGGCCAGACCCGACTGCCAGTACCGCTGGAGAAATAGGAACGCGACCACGATGGGGATGATCGTGATCAGGGAGCCGGTGATCACGAGGTTGTAGATCACGTCACCGCCCACCGTCTGCGCCTGCTGATTCCACTGGTTCAGGCCCACGGTGAGCGGGTACCAGGTCGGTTCGCTCAGCATGATCAGCGGCAGGAAATAGTTGTTCCAGGTCCCGACGATCGAGAAGAGGAGCACGGTGACGAGCCCGGGGGCCAGTAACCGCAGGGAGATGGTGAAGAAAGTGCGGATCTCTCCCGCGCCGTCCATCCGCGCGGCCTCGAGTACCTCGGTGGGCACGGAGTCGAGAGCGTAGGTCCAGATCAGGTATAGCCCGAACGGGCTGATCAGTGACGGCAGGATCACGGCCCAGGGGGTGTTCGTCAGGCCGAGCTGGCTGAACATGAGGAAGGTGGGAACGGCCAGGGCCGTTCCGGGGATGGCCACGGCGCCGAGCACGACGGCGAAGACGGCCTTCTTGCCGGGAAAGTTGAACTTGGCCAGCCCGTACCCGCCGAGGGCCGCGAGGAACGTGGCCCCGCCCGCTCCGATGACCACGTACAGCAGCGTGTTGCCGAGCCAGCGCACGAAGACACCGCCGTCGTAGGTGAGCGTCTGGGCGATGTTGTCGAACAGGGCGAAGTCGCCGCTGAACCACAGGCCGAAAGAGTTGAGCAGCGAGGCCTGCGTCTTCGTCGAGCCGACGAACAGCCAGAACAGCGGGAGCAGGCTGTAGATCAGGAAGACGACCATGACCACCGTCAGCAGCACCGACTTGCGCTTGTGCTGACTGCCGGCGCTGGGGCGGGCGTAGCGGGATCGGCGCGGGGATATGCTGCGGGTGGCGGCGGTTGTCTCGCGCACTGCGGTCGAGGCCGGGGTCAGGGATTCGGGCGTGGTGAGGGCCATCTCAGACCTCCTTTCGGGTGCCGGTGATCTGCACGATGTAGGCGATGGATGCGGTGAGCAGACCGACGATAATGGCGATGGTCGCCGAGTAGTTGTACTGCTGCCCCGAGAAGGAGAGGTTGTAGGCGTACATGTTCGGGGAGAAGAAGGTGCTGATGGCGTTCGGGGCAAGTGAGCGCAGGATGCTCGGCTCGTTGAAGAGCTGGAAGCTTCCGATGATCGAGAAGATCGCTCCGATCACCATGGCGGGCCGCAAAGCGGGGAACTTGATGCTGCGGATGATCCGGAAGGTTCCCGCACCGTCGAGCTCTGCCGCCTCGTACAGGTCCGCGGGGATGACCCGCAGCGCCGCGTAGAACAAGATCATGTTGTAGCCGACGAATTCCCAGGTGACGATGTTGCCGATCGACGCGAGCACCCAGGTGCCGGATAGTGGCGAGGGGATGGTGATCCCGAAGAAGTCGTTCAGGTTGCCGACGAGGCCGAACTGGGTGCCGTACATGAAGCCCCACATCAGCGTTGCGACCACGGCCGGCACGGCATAGGGCAGGAAGATCGCGATGCGGAACAGCGGGGACAGGTGCAGTCGGGCGCTGTCGATGGCCAGTGCGGCGAAGAGTGCGAGGGCGAGCATGATCGGAACCTGCACGGCGAGGAACAGGGTGACCCGACCCAGGGACTCCCACAGCTTGGGATCCGACAGGGCTTGGGCGTAGTTTGCGAACCCGACGAACGAGTTGCCGCCGACCAACTGGTCCTTGTAGAGGCTCAGGTAGACCGAGTAGATCACGGGAGCGATCAGCACGACGGCGAAGACGACCATGAACGGGCCGACGAATTGCCAGCCCGTCCAGTCTCTTTTCTGCCTGCGCTGCGTGCGGGTCGCCGACCCGGCTGCGGGGTGATGTGACAACGTTGTCATGCTTGCCTTCTCAACTCATCATGGTTGCGGTTTGCCGATCGCGGTCATGTTTACGTAAACATGATGTATCAGGACGGTAGCATGTTTACGTAAACATATGGAAATGGAAAGCATGACCAACCCCCCGCAACGACGCACGGCGACATCCCGACTTCCATCGATGGCCGATGTGGCCGCCCTGGCGAAGGTTTCCTCCCAAACCGTGTCGCGGGTGGTCAACGGTCGCACCAACGTGGACGACGACACCCGGGAACGAGTTCTGGCCGCCATGGGCGAGGCCGGCTACCGGCCCAACAGCGCCGCCCGCTCACTGAAGTCCGGCCAATTCCGTTCCATCGGAGTCGTGCTCTACACCCTCTCGACGTTCGGCAATATGCGCACCCTCGATGCGGTCACCGCATCCTCCACCCTCGCCGGCTACTCGGTCACTCTCCTGCCGGTCGCCCTCGACACTGAGGACGGCGTGGCCAGCGCCGTCACCCGGCTCGCCGAGCAGGCGGTCGACGGCATAGTCATCATCATGGAGGCCCAGGTTCTCGACCGGGCGTCGATCACCCTCCCGACTGGGGTTCCCGTGGTGATCGTCGACTCCGATGCCGGAAGCCAATTCACGGTCGTCGACACCGACCAGGTCGACGGTGCCCGCCAGGCCACGCAGCACCTGCTCGACCTGGGCCACACCACCGTCTGGCATGTGGCCGGGCCCGACGCGGCGTTCTCCGCCCGTCGCCGGGCAGCCTCCTGGCGAGCGACCCTCGAGGAGGCAGGCACGCCGGTGCCGCCGCCCCTGGTGGGCGACTGGAGCGGCAAATCGGGCTACCAGCACGGACTGACATTGGCCGCGCGCAAGGATGTCACGGCGATCTTCGCCGCGAACGACCAGATGGCCCTCGGCATCCTGCGGGCTCTGCACGAGTCCGGGCGCGCCGTGCCGCAGTCGGTCAGCGTGATCGGCTTCGACGACATGCCCGACGCCGATTCCTTCTACCCACCTCTGACCACCGTGCATCAGGACTTCGGCGAGGTCGGCCGCCTTTGCATGGTGAAGCTGCTCGAACTCATCGAGTCAAACCGGCCACACCCCGGCGCCACCCTTGTGCCGGCGCACCTGGTGCTCCGGTCGAGCACGGCCTCTCCCTCGCGCCGGGACTGACCCCGCCCACTCGCGGAGCGAGAAGAGGGCGGCCACGAAACTGACGACGGGTGACGAAAGGCCCGCAATCACGTGGATTGCGGGCCTTTCGGCTCGACAACGTGTGACAGCAACCGGTGGTGGAGATGGGGGGAATTGAACCCCCGTCCACTGCTGTGGTCATATGCCTTCTACGGGTGTATCCAGTGAAATCGTTCTACTCGGCTCCGGAATTTGCCGCTGGCATCTAATCCGACGAGCCCAGCCCTCGTTTAAGTCCCCCTACACCCCGCGGCTCAGAGTAGGAGCAATCTCTCTAAATGACGTCAGGGTCCGGGTAGAGAGCATTCCCGGCCTGGCGGACTTCTTAGTGCGCTCGCTTAGGCAGCGAGGGCGAAGTCAGTGCGGTTTGATTTGGCACTTATTGTTTTGCAGAGATCGTTTACGAGATAACCCTGCATCCTCGACCCGCTTCTCATAATTGCGCAGGCAATGTCGAAACCGATCATCCCCATGTGCACTCACTGCCACCATGGCGGCATTCAAGTGGGTCACTGTCACACGCTGTTGAGTTTTCAATCTGCTGAGTGTCAATCCTCACGGCCCGAATGGATCGTGTAGCCCATTAGCTTACAATACGACGAGGTGGAAGGCTAGTCGCCGAGGTTTTTTCGGGCGGAGATGGCCCGGTCGGACTCGCGCTTGTCCTGGCGCTCGCGCAGTGTCTGGCGCTTGTCGTACTCTTTCTTGCCCTTGGCGACCGCGATCTCCACCTTGGCCTTGCCGTTCTTGAAGTAGAGCCGCAGCGGGACGAGCGTGTAGCCGCCCTCTTTGGTTTTGTGGCTGATTTTGATGATCTCCTGCTTGTGCATCAGGAGTTTACGCTTGCGCCGCGGCGGGTGGTTGGTCCACGTGCCGGCGACGTACTCCTGGATGTGCACGGCGTCCAGCCAGATCTCGCCGTTCTCGATGAAAGCGTAGCCGTCGACGAGCGAAGCCCGACCGGCCCTGAGAGACTTGACCTCGGTGCCGCTGAGTACCATTCCGGCCTCGTAGGTCTCCTCAATGAGGTAATCGTGGCGTGCCTTGCGATTGGTCGAGACGACCTTCTCGCCTATTTCCCTGGGCACGGCATACTCCTCGACTCGGTGGATGTGTTCGGACGCGATGCCGACCAGCCCACCAGTCTAGCGCTCTGGGGGCGGGCCGAGCGGAGTAGGTCAGACCTTCAGATAGCGCGTGATGGCGAATTGAGCGGAGAAGGCCGCCAGCACCGCGCCGACCACCAACAGGATCGGAACCACCACGAGGGCGTCTTGCATGCCGACGAGGGAGAAGTTGGTCAGACGTTCGCCCAGATAGCCCTGCACGAACCAGTACACGAGACCGAGAACGGCGCCTCCCGCAAGCAGCGATCCCAGCAGAGCCGCGAAAACACCCTCCAGGATGAAGGGCGTTTGAATGAACCGATTGGATGCCCCGACCAGCCTCATGATGCCCAGCTCGCGCCGCCTGGAGAACGCGGAGAGACGGATGGTGGTGGCGATCAGCAGGGCCGCCGCCACAAGCATCAGCGCGGCGATGCCGATCGCGGTGTAACTGGCAACGTTCAGCACGGAGAAGATCTGGTCCAGGTACTTTCGTTGGTCCGCGACGTTCTCCACCCCGGCGACGCCGGACAGAGCCTCTACGAGCACATCCGATTGCGAGGGATCGCCGAGGTTGACCCAGAAGGTTTCGTTCAACTGGTCAGCGGTGACGTAGTCGACCACCGGGTTGTCGGCGAACTGCTTCTTGAAGTTCTCGAAGGCCTGGTCGTGAGTCTCGAAGTAGTACTTGTCGATGAACGGTGACAGGGTAGGGGTCTCGAGCTGCGCCTTGACCGTGTCAATCTGTTCGGGCGTGGCCTCCCCGGCCGTGCACGTCTCACCCGACGAAATGGCGGTGCACATGTAGATGCCCACCTGGGCGCGGTCGTACCAAAAGTTCTTCATCTGGCCGATCTGCATCTGCATCAGGATCGCGGCGCCGACGAAGGTTAGCGAGATGAAGGTCACGAGCACCACGGAAACGACCATGGAAGCGTTGCGGCGCAGGCCGTTGGCTGCTTCGGAGAGCACGAGTCCGAGTCTCATCGGGTGGGCCCTACATTCTGTTCGCCGGTCTGGTCCGGTTTTTCGCCCGGCGCGCGCAGCCCGAGCTTCTCGGCCAGGGTCAACTGCTCCGGTACGTCGTGCTGAGTGATCGGAAGAACCGGCCGGGTCATGGCCCGGCTCAGGTCGGTCATCGAAGCATCGGCGGCGGAATCCGCTTCTGCTTCTGCGTCCGTTTCTGCTTCTGCTTCTGCTTCCACTTCTGCGTCCTCGGACGATCCGTCGTCGAGGGGCGCCGGATCGGCCGGACTTTTGGCTGAGAACGGGGCCGCGGCAGGCTCGGCGACCGGCGCCGGCACGGGAACCGGTGGAAAGGTGAGGGGAGGGTGCGACGCAGGCAGAACCTCGTCAGTGGGCACGGCGGCAGAAGCGGCGGCGGCGGCTGGCGCGAAAATGGATGACGGTGCCGCAGCCGCAGGTGCCACACCCGACGAGCCACTGGGAACCTCTCGGGCGGAACGGCGCCCGGTGCCGGCGGTGGTGGTGGGGATGGCCGCGGTGGCGTAGCCACCCTGGCGCTCGTCGCGCACGATGCGCCCGCCGACGAGTTCGATCACGCGGCGCTGCATCTGGTCGACGATGCCGGCCTCGTGGGTGGCCATGATCACGGTCGTGCCAGCGGCGTTGATACGTTCGAGCAGGGCCATGATGCCGGCGCTGGTGGTGGGGTCGAGGTTTCCGGTGGGCTCGTCGGCCAGCAGGATCTGCGGCTTGTTCACGATGGCGCGGGCGATGGCAACACGCTGCTGCTCACCACCGGAGAGTTCGTGGGGCAGGCGCAGCGCCTTTTCGGCCAGTCCGACCATCTCGAGGGTGTCGGGCACGGCTTCCTGGATGAACCCGCGCGACTTGCCGATCACCTGCAGACTGAAGGCCACGTTGTCGAAAACGCTCTTATTCGGCAGCAGGCGGAAGTCTTGGAAGACGACGCCCATGTTGCGGCGGAAATAGGGCACCTTGCGGTTGGAGATCGACCGCAAGTCCTGTCCGAGCACGTGAATGCTGCCGCTGGTGGGCCGGTCTTCCTTCAGCACAAGGCGGAGGCAAGTCGATTTCCCCGAGCCGGAAGCACCGACGAGAAAGACGAACTCTCCGCGCAGCACCTCGACGCTGATGGCGTCCAGTGCCGGTCGGTTCGTTCCCGGATACTTCTTGGTGATGGTGTCAAAACGAATCATGGCCCCTTGAGCCTAGGCAGGCATCTTGATAATTCCTACTCCGACATACCTAACCGGTGACAGACCCGCAGATCAAGGCTCTAACCCTGCGGCGCCTGCTTGCGCCAACGGATGCCGGCGGCGATGAAACCGTCAAGGTCGCCGTCGAACACCTGGCCGGGATTGTTGACCTCGTAGTTGGTGCGCAGGTCCTTGACCATTTGGTACGGCGCGAGCACGTAGCTGCGCATCTGGTCGCCCCAGCTGGCCGTGATCACCCCGGCCAGCTCCTTCTTGGTGGCGGCTTCCTGCTCGCGCTGCAGCAACAGCAGCCGGGACTGCAGCACGCGCATGGCGGCGGCCCGGTTCTGGATCTGGCTCTTCTCGTTCTGGCAGCTCACCACCGTGCCCGTGGGCAGGTGGGTGATGCGCACGGCGGAGTCGGTCGTGTTCACGGACTGGCCGCCGGGTCCGCTGGAGCGGAAGACGTCGACCCGGATGT
The DNA here is from genome assembly GCF_004403145.1 of Cryobacterium sp. TMT1-62. Taxonomy (NCBI): domain Bacteria; kingdom Bacillati; phylum Actinomycetota; class Actinomycetes; order Micrococcales; family Microbacteriaceae; genus Cryobacterium; species Cryobacterium sp. TMT1-62. Next base: position 134,966 of record NZ_SOGZ01000002.1, read on the forward strand.
CGTTCTCGGGCACCTCGATCGACTCGGTCTGCTCGATCAGCGGAACCACCTCCACAGCGGCGAAGGAGGTCTGGCGTTTACCGGCGGAGTTGAACGGGCTCATCCGCACGAGGCGGTGCGTGCCGGCCTCGACGCTCAGCGTGCCGAAGGCGTAGGGCGCATCCACCTGGATGGTCGCGCTCTTGATGCCGGCCTCTTCGGCGTAGCCCACGTCGAGCACCTGCACGGGGTAGTTGTGCTGCTCGGCCCAGCGCAGGTACATGCGCAGCAGCATCTCGGCGAAGTCGGCCGCGTCGACGCCGCCGGCGCCGGAACGGATGGTGATGACCGCCGGACGCACGTCGAATTCGCCGTTGAGCAGCGTGTGCACCTCGAGGTCGCCGAGCACCTTCGTGATGCTCGCGAGTTCCGCGGTGGCCTCGTCAGCCGAATCCTGGTCACCCTCGGCGTTGGCGAGTTCCACCAGCACCTCAAGGTCGTCGAGGCGGGACTCGATGCTCACGATGCGGGCCAGCTCCGACTGGCGATGGCTCAGCTGGCTGGTCACCTTCTGCGCGTGGTCGGAGTCGTCCCACAGATCGGGCGCACCAGCCTGTTCATTCAGGTCGGCGATATCGGTGCGGAGTCGATCGATATCGATCACCGACCGGATGTCGTCGAACGTGGCCCGCAGTGCGGCGATCTGCTCCGAGAATTCCAGCTCAATCATGTCGAACCCCAGCCTACCGGGCCACCCGGTCACGGCATCCGCTCGTGGAGTCCGCTTTCAGCGCCGGATGCGGCTGGTCCGGACCCTGCAAAGGTCCATGCTGACCATTCCGTGTGGCCGCGGTTCGTGCACGGCGGAATGCCCTGCCCGGCGTCAACCAATTCGACGGAGATTTTGGCTCTCCTGCTTCATCTGTGGGTGTTTCGGAGCGCCTTAACGGCCGCACGCCGCTTCCTGTCTAGGTTTCTGACTGTCTAG